>CACYLC010000012.1 GCA_902775105.1 Oscillospiraceae bacterium | reverse complement strand
TTCCACCAGCGGTGAAGAAGCAATATGTCGTATCCTGCCTTCGGACGTCACTCCGGCCGATATGAATTTGTATTTGAGTGTCAGGCACTCAGGCAAAGGCGATTCTTTATCACCCTTGACTCAGGGTCTGACATTTTCCTTGCTAAAAGTGTAGTTGTCGTGCTATGATATATTCAAATATTGAATAAACATCTTGTTTTTGAATTTCTATTCAAGAAAGGAATTTATAATATGTCATTTTGTAATACCGATATTCTGATACAGAATATTCAATTCTTAATGAAGGCCAACAATATCACCCAAGAAAAGCTGGCGGACATTCTTGGCATGTCTCAGCCCAATGTGAGTAAGGCACTGAGCCTGAAGGATAAGAAATGCTTTACCTTGGATCAGGTGGTGGGCATCGCTAATCACTTCGGAGTGTCCATAGATTTCCTGGTTGGAAACCGAAGTGCTAAGTCTCAAGAGACCGGTCCCCGCGCCGTTGCTGATTTTCTTTCGAAGGTTATCGAGAACCACGATGCCAAATACACCACCGTAGAAATCGAGGAAACGGTATATGAGCTGAAAGAGCACTATAATGTTTTTTCCGGCCCGGTTTATGAAGCTGCTTCTCCAGAAAAGCGGATTGTCTCTTATCCCGCCATTTATTTCCCCGACTATTGGCAACTTCCTGACCCCGCAGATGTGGATCGTGACACTTTTGGTGAAGTGGAAGCTGAGGCCAGGCAGGTCGGAAATGAATCACGTATGAAGCCGGTCAACGATTTTATCCGAAAATTCATTCAGATCTTTGAGATCTATGACAAAAAGGGAGTCGATGAAGATGCATACCGAACCGTAGTTGACAATTACCTCAGCAAACTCCGTGACCGGTAATTACCCATCCGCGTCGATCAGCATCAGATCACCAAAAACCTGGTCGTAATATGCAGGGCTCAGATCGTCAAAGCATGTGGCGTCGTATCGCGCAAATACCGATGCTGCCACGTCCGATCCAT
This sequence comes from Oscillospiraceae bacterium, assembly GCA_902775105.1. GTDB lineage: Bacteria > Bacillota > Clostridia > Oscillospirales > Oscillospiraceae > Onthomonas. Next base: position 32,010 of record CACYLC010000012.1, on the reverse strand, counting down.
ATGTCTCCGCTACTCTTGCGGCCAGGTTTTCTATATTGATTTGCCAATCCATCTTCGTCATTTCAAACACCTCGAAATCTTTGTTTTTGCCCTTTCTCAAGGGCCATTTTTATTGTAAATAAAGGCGTTTTCGTACTAAATATGCCGAGTATGGAGCAGATATGGGTGAGATATGGGCGGAGTATGGAACTTGAAAAAAAGGCAAAAAAATAGCCCCCTGCAGTTAAGCAGGAGGCATGAAACTCACTGTGTCTTAATCGACGAATAGCTCAGGCATATTAAATTGTAGTTCTCCGGCATCGATCTCAACGCTGGCATTTCCGCACGAAAGCACCGTCTTTTTTACTTTTATCTCGCCATCGATAACCGTGATATATTTTGCTTTATTCTTTGGCATTTCCAAAAAGGTAGCGGAATCTCTCGTAAAACCAACGCGCTGCAAAAAGATCGTCAGTTCGTTTGTGGTGCCATATTCCACATATTCGTACCAGTCGTTGTCAAAATGTTCTACTTTATGATAAGCCTTGTACTCCAGCGAGAATTTCCTGAAATAATTCGAAATACTGAACAGCAGCACATTCTCAATGACGCCAAGCGTCTCAGCAATAATATAGTTCTTATGATCACTGGAATTTTTATCGTAACGATCTGCCAGTTTATTACTGCCGACCCAAACGCCGGTGTCTGGATTCCGTTCTTTGTATCTTATCGCACTATTAATTATCGTCTGCAGACCATTCCCTCTGATCCACTGCAGTAGGATAACAGCATACCAGGTCAAAACTCTTGGTGATTTGCCAATCGTCTCCCTTTCGTACTTATCCCACTTAAAAATGCGGCTAAGCAGATTGAGGAACCGGACCAGCTCATCAAAATCCACGTCGTCATTCTCGCCCTTTAATTCCGGATACTTTGCTCCATATTCAATAGCTGCCGTTAGTGTTACAGCCTGATCGTAGGACAGCGTAATATCCTCATTCGTTTTTTCTGCCGGGAAATTCTCTTTGATTCTTTCTTTTTGTTCCGGAGTGATATACTCATCAAACTTTGTTGTGATCGGAGTTACGTTACCGGCAGCGTAATCATTCATCAGAATGAGGGCAAATTTCCGTAATGCTTCAAAATCCTTGTCTTTGGCTGCCTCATGGCACTTGGTCATTTCGATGTCGCCACGTACCAGATCATCAACCAGGGCCGGAATAAAGGATTTGTTCTCATCAAGATCAATAGACAATCTCTGTTCCGGAACCTCATTCTTCAGCAGCTCTTCATACTGCCTTTCCGTGTGTTTGGTATCCATCCGGAGCAAGAACACGTTTCCGTACAGATTGTATTTTATTCTACCGACACGGCCAACAAGATTTCTGAATTCCACCTCACTCATGTTGGCAGTCCCATTCCGATAGCTTGTGATAAACAGATTATCCGCCGGCAGGTTCACGCCCTCAACTAATGTACTGGTACAGAAAATAGTTCTAAGGTCTCCTTCTTCAAAACTCTTTTCTATACGCAGCCTGATATTAGATGGCAGATAACCAACATGATATGCTATGCCCTTCTCAATCAGGTCTGCAAGATAACACTCCCTGTGTACATCGTTTCTGATGTCATTGGCGAGCTTCTTAAGATTCTGATTGTTTACAGGCTGGATGTTCTTCGCATAATCCATCGCAAAATCAACGACCTTTTGCCGCGAGCTGCAATAAACAACATTCTGCTTATTGCGGCCGACTCGGTGTATGATTTTTGCCAGTGTCGCATCGGGAGCAAGACGGTAAACCTGTTTCAGCGTTTTGTTATACATATTGTGGATGCAAACCTTATGGCCTGGCAGATCCATATAATATTTAAACTGACTTACAGGAGTATAGCGCGATGCCAGCTTCATCATCTGTCCTGTCTGTATACCGGGAATCAGCCCCAGATATATTTCCGGATTTGGGATGTTGGGTGAGGCAAATATAACTGTCGGCATGTTCGGCAGTCGCTTAAGTTGAGAAATCACTTTGTAGTAATATGTGCTCCGGCCCCCGCGTTCTGATATCTTGTGCGCTTCGTCAATGAAGATGAAATCAATAGCGATATCCGCATGCTCTATCAATAGATGGTGCATGCGCTCAGGTGTCATAATAAAAATGAAATGATGATCCTGCTGTAGATAAATCTCTCCGATAGCACTGACAATCCGGTAGTTTCGCTCGGTCAGTTGATTCTGCAGAGCCTCGAACATATTACTCCGGACTTCATTGATAAGAGCCTTTGTGGGTACAAGAATGGCATAATTCTTTGTGGCGCCGCTTTCTATTTGCTGCTTAATATATGTCTGAACCACAAAAGATTTTCCCATCGATGTAGGACCTGAATAACTGAAAAACTTATTATTCAGGCGATCATATACATTCTTTTGATCATGGAAAAAATACTCGTCTTTTCTCCCAGGAATCAGATGATTCCGTTTATCAAATTCATAAAAAATCCCGTCCAGAACATCCGCACTACGATAGCCTTCAGCAGCTGGTGCTTTCAATCCACGATAGTTGCCCACCGCGGATAACACGGAGCCAAGATAATATTTGACGGATTCATCATTAGGGTATACCAAACGCAACAGCGTAACTAATTCCTGGCCCCATTGATGGTCCCTATCTTCCGTTGGCCTGTACGCAGATTTTGATAACAAATCCGCAAACCGCAACGCATCTCTTATCTGAATATGCTTAGGTTGGCGATCCAGGCCGAACAATTGCATGGAATAGTTGAATAGCAGGTTTTCATACAATTCATTCAAATAATCGTTTTGATCGATATCCCTGTAGATCGTTTCAGCCAATGACGCAGATTTTGGTGCATATTTGCTCATTAACGACCCTCCAACATTTCATCGATCAGACTTGTTTTTTCTGTAGGCGCGTCATTAAAGGGAAGGATGTAACAATAAAAGGAATAGCCTTCCATATGATTGTCTTTGATCTTCTGTGCGATATACGCCTTTATAGATTCCACGTCCTTCTTCAGTTGTGCCTCAGCTGCCACCCGATATCGAGCGCTGTCCGTTTCTGGCTGATCAAGAACAAGCGTATAACCAAGAAATAAGCCAAAGGCCATATCCGGCTTGTGGACGTATGGTCTACGCGGGACCATAATATCCCTTATGTACTCGTTCGTGGCATCATCAAAAACGAGATTGTACGCAGTATTCTCTACGATACTAAATTCGATATCTGTGTTTTCTTCAATTTTTAGAATACGCTCAAATGCACGATCAACTGCTTGTTCCAATTTGCCTTCAATGTTTGAAGCGCCAAAAACAAGCTGGTTGAAAGGCCGGCCGAATTCTGTTGTCGCTATCAGATGAATTCCATCACTGCGGCTGGCTATGCCTCCGTGCTGAGAGAATTCTATCTTCGACATTATCTTTGGAGCATCAAGCCCTTCTTCGAGAAATACATACAGCATTAGCTCGCCCAAGACTGTATCCGCCGCTGCCCCATATACTTTTTGAAACTGAATAAGCGCCTGCGTGCCTAATGCGCCAACCGGCCTCTTATCATAACGTTCGACCCTGGCCCGGGAAAACACGTAGGTACCTATATTATCAGCAAGGTACTCTTTTACCTTCGAGAAACGAAGTCTTCCGTTGTTAAGATCCGCACAGTATATTTCCGCTGTTGAAGGGTGTGTTATTCCGGCTACAGTTAACGAAGAGACTTTTTTGAATACTTTACTGAAGTTCCCGTCTTTAAGAGTCCTCTGAAGCGGAATACTTTCTGCATCATCTGCCTCACCTGCTTTTGATAATGGATCAATATAAAGCTGCTCTCTTGTATCCACTGATGACAGATAATTATTTTCAAAGTCCTTTAATTCATCCTGACATTCGCTATTAGACACATTAACGATCGCATAATGAAACAGCGCAGCAAGCAAAGGAGATAATATAAATTTATTTCCTTTAAGAATCGCCTTCTTTTCAAAACCGGCGGTATTTCCAATTAGCGTGTCCTCTGGCATATTATCTTCCCGGAGAACAGCCTTGATAGCATGTATAAAAGGTTTCACATTTGTTTCTTTGATTAGCGGGGAGACCTCTCTTTCAAATGCATCAATTACCTCTTCAAAGGGCATATTCCTCGCTGCAGAAACAACATCCGGCGGCACATTATCATGTCCTGTTTTCAGATGACCTGGCAAAGACTTATCGCGGACAGCCATACCATCACAACCATAGGCTGTGAAGACCGCATCACATATTTTTTTGTATGTAACACTCTGACTACGAGCTTGGTACATCAAAATCAGTAATGTACCAAAGCACAATTTCTTCATTCGCCTTCGCCTCCTGGTTTTTTCCTAAATTCTATCCGATACGCCATTATTCAGTCTCATGACTCCAATGGCATGTTGTGTTTTATTTCTTTTCTCCATACGGTGTTGTTTCTTCCGCCACCATCAGTGTTTCCTGATGAGCAGAGAAATCATACTTAACCGCCTTGTTCTTGCTCTTTGACACGGTATAGTCAGTGCTTTCGTTATTATTTACAGTCATATTTGAACTCATTAGTTCAGCCTGCTTGATCACCGTGTCAATAGCACTCTTAGCCTGCTCTGGCGGATATTTGTATTTTCGCAACAGATGTTTGACCTGAGTCCTCATGTACGCACGAGCGGACTGCTTCTTATCCCAGTCAACCGTCCGGCTCCTGCGGATCAAATCCGTAAGCTCATGTGCCATTTGCACTAATACCGGCTCTTCCATGTTACGGAGCACTTCCGGATCAGCAACCAGCGCATCATAGAATGCAAGCTCCTCAACGCTCAGCCCCTTTTCTTCACCGGCTTTGTATGCGTCGGTCATCTCCTTAGACAGGTTCAGCAGTTCCTCAATAACCTCCGCGCTTGTGATCATCCGGTTGTTATACCGTTTCAGGACACCCTGCATTTTCTCAGAGAAAAGCTGGGCCTTAACCACACCTGTGCGGGCAAATACCTTGATGTTATCTTCGAGCAGGTTCCGCAGCATTTCGGCTGCAATGTTCTTGTGCTTCATCCGGCGCACCTGCTCCATATATTCTTCAGAGAGAATGGAGATCTCCGGATTCTTCTGGCCGGACTGTTCAAAGATATTCACAACACCATCCTGCTCAATAGCCTGTTCCAGCATCTTCAAGATACGGGCATTGACCTCATTTGCAGTTACCTTACCCTTGCCAGCAACCTTGCAAAGGCCAGCCTTTACGCACTTGAAGAACTCAATTTCCTTCTTTTCCTGTTCATCCAGGAGGCTCCGGCAGAGCGTCTCAGCCTGGCTGAGCGCCGTTGCTTCTATAATGAAGGACTTCTTTTCATCCTCCTCAAAGCCAAGAGCAAACTCCACACCGTCCGCGATTGTCTTAAGGCGCTTCACATCTGAGTCGCCGAAGAAGTCTTTGTAGCTGAAGCCATAGAAGAAATCGCGCATCACTTCCAGCTTGGCCATGCAGACGCCATAGGCTGCCTGAAGATCAGGGACCTTGTCCTGATCGCGCCGTGTGTACTGGCTGAGGGCCAGTTTCAACTCAGCAGCCATCCCAATATAATCAACAATCAGACCGGCTTCCTTATCCGGGAATACACGGTTGACACGAGCGATGGCTTGCATCAGGGTGTGCCCCTTCATCGGCTTATCAATATACATTGTAGACATGGACGGGACATCGAAACCGGTCAGCCACATATCAACAACTATAGCGATCTTGAATTCGCTGCTATTATCTTTAAACTCAATAGCCAGCCCATCACGGTACGCTTTGTTTCCGATGATGTCATGCCACTCGACCGGGTCCTGGTTGCTGGATGTCAGAACGACCTTGACCTTGTTTTTCCAGTCCGGCCTCTTATCCAGCAGTTTCTGATACAGCTTAATAGCGATCCGTCTGGTCATGCAGACGATCATTGCTTTTCCGGTCAGAACGTACTGTCGGTCTTCATAGTGAGCGATGATGTCATCGGCCAGCATTTCCATACGCTCATTGGAGCCGACCAGGGCCTCAAGGCCAGAAAGGTCCGCCTTGGACTTTTCGATAACCTCCTCGGTTGCATCACCGGCCAATTGAGCATACTCGTCATCGATCCGCTTCAGTGTCGCCTCGTTCAGCTTCAGTTTTGCTGTCCGGTTCTCGTAATATATCGGCACAGTCGCACCATCGTCCACAGCCTGCGTCATGTCGTAAATATCAATGTAGTTACCGAAGACCGCGATCGTAGACTTCTCTTTGAAATCAATAGGCGTACCGGTGAAGCCAATGAACGTAGCGTTGGGGAGGGAGGCTCGCATGTGTTTTGCCATGCCTGCTTTCCATTCGCCGGTATCACGGTCGAGCTTTTCATCCAGACCATACTGAGAGCGGTGAGCCTCATCTGCGAGGAAGATGATGTTCCTGCGTTTATTGATCACTTCATCACTGTCGCCAAACTTCTGGATTGTGGTAAAGATGATACCACCAGCCTTCACATCCAACAGTTCGCGCAGGTGTTCACGGCTTTCTGCGTGTTTCGGTGTCTGGCGGAGCAGCAGCTTGGAGCTGGCCGCGAAAGTGTTATAAAGCTGGTTATCCAGGTCGTTACGGTCCGTTAGAACGACAATGGTCGGGTTATCAAACTCTGGCTCTGTCACAACGATCCCCGCATAAAACACCATGGAGAGACTCTTGCCGGATCCCTGGGTATGCCAAACAACACCGGCCCGTCCGGTCTTATCCGCCAGCGCTTGCCGCGTGCTCTCCACCGCTTTGCGTACAGCAAAGTACTGGTGGTAGCCCGCCAGGATCTTGACCGTCTTCCCGCCGATATCTTGGAACACGATAAAATGCTGGATGATATCCAGCAGGCGCTCTTTCGGAAACATGCCATTAAGCGCAATCGTAAAGAAGTCCGTTGCATTTTCCTGTGGCTTCTCGCCGTTCTCAGACTTCCATGACATATATCGGGTATAGTCAGCTGTGATGGTACCGACCTTAGTGTTGATGCCGTCACTGATCACATTAAAGGCGTTGTACCGAAACAGCGAAGGGATGTCCAGCTGATAGTTCTTCACCTGCTTGTAGGCTTCTTCCTCTGTGGTATCAGTGTTGGCCATGTTCTTCAGTTCAAACAGGACCATCGGAATACCATTAATAAAGATCAAGATATCCGGACGCTTATTTTTGTATTCAATGACAGTGAACTGATTTACAACCTTAAAATCATTTGCTGTAGGATTATCAAAATCTACCAGCCTCACTGTGAACGTGCGGTTCTCGCCATCCTTCTTGTAAGGGACCGGAACACCTTCAATCAAGTATTTATGAAAGGTAGCGTTCAGATCCTCTAACCGCAAAAGGCCAAGGTTTTTTATTGTCTTAAACGCATCTGAGATAATCCCTTGCGTGATGCCAGGGTTGATATTCATCAAAGAAGATCGAAAACAATCCTCTAAAATCACCTCATGGTAGTCACGGGTAATATCCGGGCCGTAGACATATTCATAGCCTTTTTCTTGAAGCTCGGCAATAATAGCCTGCTCTAATGTATTTTCATTTACAGCCATTTTACTCACATCCTCTCCGCAAATGACCGATTGATAAACGTATGGAACTCCGCATCATCCTTTAACTGAAAAACCGTTCTATATGCCCCCAACGTATGCTGCATTTTTACAGAAAAATTTTTTCTTTCTACATCATGCAGTAGCCAGCTAACCGTGCGATAATGATGGAAAAGGTGTGAATCACAAACATAGTTATAATCAGAGGTTATTAATCCAATACTATATTGCCCAGCACTACACGAAGGTGTTATAACATAATCGCCAGTTTGCATTTTTGAGGCAAAAATGTGTACCTGGTTCCAATGCGTGGAAATTGCCGTGGCCGTGTTATCATCACATTCGGCTGCCACAAAATTCTTTAAAGCGACCTCATCGCAAAAAGAACGCAGATCCTTGTCAAGGCCAGCCCAAGCTAAATAGATTCTTTTTTCTTCAACAAACAGCTGATGATAAACCCCTCGTTTACCTGCGCGGCATATCCATACTGACACCATCTCACCCCTTTTTAATCGATCACTAATAATTATCACTCGCTCAAATTTTTAATATCCATTTTGCCGGATATAAGATTTGGTAACAACGTATCTCTTGTTTGAACAAGGCATTGATTCTCCGCATCACGTGTCGCTGCCAAATCATAAATAGGGGACACCATGTCACAGAACGCTCTGATGATACTCTCAGGAGGAAGTAAAACTTCAAACTCGAGTGTACTTTTAGGCATGGCTCTCTGTCTACTATTTGTAGAGCCTGTAGTATGAGAACAGAGATGGTGGAAAAACGGCATGCTATCAATAATCGAAAACAGAAAATCCTTATGCGCTACTTCATTCGCTTCATAAACAATGAATTCTGTGGAGCACACGGGATAATCCGATAAGCAAAGCGGCCTCCAAATTCTTTTGGTATCCGGATTGAGTTTTGAAATCATCACAGACTCTTTGGTTAATAGATACTTGTTGCTTTTAACTTCTGATGCTTTTTCAAATATGGGGTAGTGAATGCTATCAAATGCCGGAATACTATAGTGTTCGATGGTCACCTCAGGGTTCTTTTCAGGTGAAAAAACTCTCGTTTGTATAGTTGCAATATCGCCCAACGTGACAGTCTTCCAGTCTGATGGCACGCTACCTTCAAACGGCTCGAAATCAATAAACCAAGCTTGAAATAAAGCTCTGGCCTGCTGTGTGAGGTTTTCTTTAATCATCCGATTTGCATAAATACGATCGTCGAGATCTTTGAGCAGCCCAGCAATTTTTCTCTGTTCTTCTATTGGAAAGAAAGGAACCTCGTACTCCAATAATGTTTCTGGTGCTATTCTTTGCTGGCTGCCGGAAGTTCCTCGTCGTGCGCCGTACATAGCTTGGGTTAAGGTCTCGTCTCTGAGAACATAATATAGATAATCTTGGCAGACGTTTTCTCCCTTAACTTTCAACGGTAGAAATTCTGTCGAACACACATTATTAGCTGTGCACAATTGGCCGACATTCCATATGCGTTTAAAATGAACATTCAGCTTGTTGTACAGAATGGTATTATCGGTAAGTACCAGCTTTGCGCTCTTAATTTCCTCGCCAAGAAGTGTTTCAGGAGTCATATCCTTATCATAAGAAGGCAGACTATATAGTGTGTATGTGACACCCTCTTTTGGCATAATAGATTTTTTTGATATTGAGCAAAGCTCACCGATTTTTTTAGTTTCCATATCCAATAGCCTCCAGCTTCTGTCTAATTCTTTCCTCTAAAGCTGCAGCCTGATCAAACCAGCTAAATAGTTCCGCTGAGAGCCTCTCCATTTTTTCATCAAAAGGCTCGTTATCATCATTATTGTCGCCAACCCCGACATATACCCCCGGGGTTAAAATATATTTTTTTTCAGCGATATAATCTATTGACTCTGATTTACAAAAACCCGGGATGTCTTGATAGCCTTCTTGTTTCAGCCATTTGTGATAAGTATCCGCAATTAATCCAATATCGTTTTCTGAAAGCTCACGGGTTCTTCTGTCTATCAAATGTCCGAGTTTTCTCGCATCAATAAACAACGTCTTTCCCATTGAATTGTTGCATTTTCCTTTTCGCAATATCCAAAGGGATACCGGGATAGGAGTAGAATAAAACAATTGACTCGGCATCGAAACGATACATTCAACCACATCTCCCATTATCATATTCTGTCGGATCTCATTTTCATTCATCATAGTTGAACTGAGAGATCCATTTGCCAAAACCACACCAGCTACCCCTCCTATTGGGTTCAGGTGGTGTAGCATGTGCTGAAGCCACGCAAAGTTAGCATTTCCTACAGGTGGCATACCATACTTCCACCTTATATCATCCTGAAGGCGCTCCCCACCCCAATCTGAAATATTAAAAGGTGGATTGGCAAGGATATAGTTTGCTTTTAAAGTTTTGTGCAAATCATCATGAAATGTATCAGCATTATGCGCGCCAAGATTTGCCTCAAGGCCACGAATAGCAAGATTCATTTTCGCCAGTTTCCATGTGGTCGGGTTGCTTTCCTGGCCAAAGATAGAAATATCACGTACGTTCCCTTGGTGCTCCTTTACAAAGCGAGCAGATTGGCAGAACATACCACCGGATCCGCAGCATGGATCATAAATCTGACCATCAAACGGTTCGATCATCTCAACAAGTGTGCGGACAACGCAGGACGGAGTGTAGAATTCACCGCCTAACTTACCTTCTGCTGATGCAAATTTACCGAGGAAATATTCGTACACCCGTCCCAGAACATCCTTCTCCTGAGCAGCTGAAGTGCCTACATCAATATTGGTGAATAAGGTGACGAGCTCACCGAGGCGTGTCTTATCCAGTTCCTGCCGAGAAAAGTTCTTTGTAAGAACACCTTTCAGGGAATCGTTCTCCTTTTCGATGGACTCCATCGCAGCATCAATCACCTCACCGATATCCGGGTTGGTAGCATGGGCTTTGATAGTCTCCCAGCGGGCCTCTTTCGGTACCCAGAAAATATTGTCAGCCAAGTACTCATCACGATCTTCCTCGTCACCATAGCCTTCTGCTTTTAAAGTATTGTATTTCTCTGTGAAAGAATCAGAGACGTATTTAAGAAAGATCAGTCCCAGAACAACGTGCTTATATTCAGCCGCGTCCATGTTGGAACGCAGCTTATCGGCAGCCTGCCAAAGCTGTTCTTCAAATCCAACGGTAGTGGTTCCTGTTGCCATATTAGAATACCTCCATGTAACTTAATTCTTCTTTTTATTGGTATCTGCTTTTCGAGCACGTCTCGGATCTTCTGGTTTCTCAGCATTTGCAGGAATAAGCCAGACACCTTTATAAACGGCTCCTTCGATACGGCCGCTCTTACAGAGCACTTGTACACGACGAGGAGTAATACCCCAGCGTTCTGCAGCTTCGGTAGTAGTCAAATATTCCATCTCATATTCTCCTAAATAGGCTACAACACATCAATTATATTATATTCGTTTTGGCGAATACTTTCAAGTCTTTTGTGTTTGACAATAGTTTCTCCGTCTCCCACCCTCCAAAAAGAAGTTGTTCAGCCTCGCCCTCGCAATTACCAGTGGTCAGAACTATTGTCAAAGCAAATAAAAAAGGATTCCGGGAAATCACCTCATCTGGGTGAAATCCTCAGAATCCTTTTATTTCAGGCTTTTTCAGCTTCGTTATTTGCTTTCACGTGACAGAAGAACTACCGTCTCGACATGCCCCGTCCTCGGAAACAAATCCACCGCCTCTGCCCGCACAGCCTGATACCCTCTCTCCGCCAAAATCTTCAAATCCCGGGCCAGCGTTCCCGGGTCGCAGGAGACATACACCACCCGATCCGGCGCCATCCGAGAGATGGCGTCAATCACCTGTAACGATAATCCTTTTCTGGGCGGATCGACAGAGATGACCTCCGGACGCAGCCCACGACGTGCCAGCTCGTCCGCTGCCGCTCCTGCATCAGCGCAGAAAAACTCGGCGTTCGAAAACCCGTTCCGTGCGGCATTTTCCTTGGCATCCTCAATGGCCTCCGGAACGATCTCCGCCCCCAAGACCCGACCTGCCCGCTTCGCCATGACCAGACTGATGGTTCCGGTGCCGCAGTAGAGATCCAGCACCGTCTCTTCTCCCGAGAGCCTGGCAAATTCCAGCGCCCGGCCGTAGAGCACCTCTGCCTGATCCCGATTGACCTGAAAGAAGGAGGGGACAGAGAGCCGGAAGGAAAGTCCGCAGAGACTGTCATACAGAAAGTCCTGCCCCCACAGCGTGCGGTAGGAGCCTCCCAAAATCACGTTGGTATCTCTTGTGTTGACGTTCAGCACAACACCGATCAGTCTGTCCACTCCATTCCGCAGAGCGGAGACCAGCTCACCCTCGTGGGGCAGAACCTTCCCGTTTGCCACGATACAGACCAGAACTTGCCCCTCCCGGTTTACCCGGCAGAAGATATGCCGAATCAGCCCGGAGCCGTCCATCTCCCGATAGGGCGGCACGCCGAACTGCTCCATCCAGCTTCTCACAATGCGCCCTGCTGCATTGCACGACTCAGGCTGCAGCAGACAGCAGGGGGCGTCGATCACGTCGTGGCTCCGCTGGCGGTAAAAGCCCACCCGGATGCCTTCGGTCAATGAGCCCCCCACGGGAAACTGCACCTTGTTCCGATAGCCGATGATCTCCTTCGCTCCATGGATGCAGTCGATGTGAAGGGGCAGCCCGCCGATGTGCTGAAAGGCGTCGTTGACCCGCTCTGTCTTGAGCCGAAGCTCCTCCTCGTAGGACAGATGACGCAGCTGACAGCCGCCGCACTTGGGATAGTGGGGGCAGTCAGGCGCCATACGGGCGGGGGAGGGAGCCAGCACCTCCAAAAGTCTCCCCCAGGCACACCGCTTGGAGATCTTCATCAGTGAGATGCGGCAGGTTTCCCCCGTAAGACCGCCCCGGACAAAGACGGTCAGACCGTCCTCCAGATGCCCGACTCCCTCTCCTGCACTGGTACAGCCGGTGAAGGTGACAATGTGCTCGGTATTTTTCAACGGATGGGACATGGCGGCAGCCTCCAAAAGAATGGTTTTTCCTTATTATAATGCGAATAAGAGGGTCACGCAAGGCAGACTAAGAAAAGTACCGATAATGGGACTTCGGGCGGCGTAGAATTGTGCTATAATGGGAGACAAAGAAATGCAAAAGAGGAGACTGATATGAAATTTCTACACTTGGCAGACCTGCACCTCGGAAAGTCCATCCACGGGGTATCTCTGCTGGAAAACGGAGATCAGAAGTTCTGGGTTCGGCAATTTCTAAAGCTTGCGGAGGAGAAAAAACCGGACGCCGTGGTCATCGCAGGCGACGTCTATGACAGAAGCGCTCCCTCTGGTGACGCCGTCGCGCTGCTGGACAAGATGCTCACGGCCTTGGCGGAGCTCCACATCCCTGTCCTCATGGTTGCAGGGAACCATGACTCCGGTCAGCGCCTGTCCTTTGGCGGCAGTTTACTTGCAAAGCAGAACGTCCACATTGCAGGCGTTCTCGCCAAAGAGCTGACCCATGTCACGCTGCCTGATCCCGACGGCGGAGGCCCGGTCACCTTCTGGCTGATGCCCTACCTTTTCCCTGCACTGGCAGCCCAGGTGTTGGAGGACGACAGCATTCGGGATTACGACACCGCTGTCCGCAGGCTTCTGGCCGCGCAGAACATCGACTTTTCCCATCGAAATGTGCTCCTTGCCCATCAAAACGTAACCTCAAACGGGGTAGAGGCTGTCCGTGGCGGCTCGGAATCCATGGTGGGCGGTGTTGGCCAAGTGGACTATACCGCCTTTGACGGCTTTGATTATGTTGCGCTGGGACACATTCACTCCGCCTATCACGTGGGGCGAGAGAGCGTCCGCTATGCCGGCTCTCCGCTGTGCTACCACTTTTCCGAGACCAAGCAGCCCGCAAAAGGCCCCATCCTGGTAACTCTCGGTGCAAAAGGGGCAGAGCCACAGATAGAGACCTGCCACATCCGCCCTCTGCACCCCATGCGGGAGCTGAGAGGGGAATACAAAGGGCTGCGGGATGCCGAGCTGGAGCATGCGGAACGGGGAGCGTACATCCGCATCGTCCTCACGAATTGCCGAGTGACGCCGGAAATCTCTGCCTTCTTCCATGACCTCTATCAAAATCGGGGCAGCATTCTGATGGAACTGGTCTCGGAGTATAACCCCTTCGGCGAGGTGACATCTGCCCCGTCCGGCGGGGCGAGGGAGGAACAGACGGTGGAGTCACTGTTTTCCGAGTTCTATACGGCTCGGAATGAAGGGACAGGCCCGGACGAGCGGGATCTGGCACTGTTGGCATTTGCCGGGGAGCAGGTGCGCCATGGTCAGGCAGCCGGCGAACTGGGACCGGATGAGATCGACAAGCTGATCCAATTTGCGTTGAGACAGGAGGCGGAGATATGAGACCGATCTTTCTGGAGATGACTGCCTTCGGTTCCTACGCAGCCAAGACGGCAGTGCCTTTTGATGAATTGAACCACGGCCTGTACCTGATCACCGGAGACACCGGGGCGGGCAAGACTACTCTATTTGACGCCATCATGTTTGCCCTCTACGGCATGGCCAGCGGCTCCGACCGGTCATCGGACATGATGCACTGCGACTTTGTGGAAAAGTCCGTAGACACTGTTGTCACCTTGCGCTTTCAGCAGCGGGATCAGCAGTACGAGGTCACCCGGACGATCCACTACCCCAAAAAACGGGGGACAGCGGACAGATACGGAGACGGAGCCGTCAGTGCGGTACTGACAGAACCGGACAGAGCGCCCACCGAGGGCGCAGGCAAGGTGACCGCCCGATGCACGGAGCTGCTGGGCATGAATGCAGAGCAGTTTCGCAAGATCGTTATGCTGGCACAGGGCGAGTTCCGGGAATTTCTCAAAGCCGACAGCGACAAGAAAAACGAGATTCTGGGCAAGCTCTTTGACAATACCCCCTATATCCGATTCCAGAGCCTGCTGGGCGGCGCCAGAGATGGACTGAGAGATCGGCGGGCTGAACAGCGGGAGCGGATCGACCGGATTATGAAACATGTTTTTCTCTTCCCGGAGGATATGGATGACGAGGAGCGGAACCGATACCTCCCGGAAAATCCCCGGCTGATTGAATTTCTGACGGCGCTGACGGCAGAGGACGAGACTCAGCTGCAGGTGATGGAACAGCAGCGGGAGCAGTACCGCATCCGATCCGGCCTTCTTGCTGAACAGAAGGGAGCGGCAGAGGGCAATAACAGGCTGCTGGACGAACTGCAAAAAATGAAAGCCCGCCTTGCCGGGCTGGAAGGGCAGAGGCAGGACATGGAGCGGCGGCAGACGGCCTGGGAGGCGGTTGAACGAGTGCTCCACCAGGTACTGCCAAAGGCAGACCAACTGGATGCGGCAGAGCGGAGACTGACGGCGACAAGGGCGGACATTTCCGAGTTGCAAGAGAGGCAAACCCGTCAGGCGGCGGCAGTGCAGGCGGCCCGGTCTGTCACAGAAGCAGACGGGGAGACGGCGGCGAGAATCACCGGGCTGGACGCAGCGCTTCAAACGATTCAAACGTCACTCCCTCAATACGAGGAGCTGAACAGACGAAAAACGGAGCGGGCGACGGCGGAGCTTGCCGCAAAAGAGATGGAGCAGCAGAAAAAATCCGCCGAAGGACAGCGGGCAGAGACGGCGGCCGGACTGGAACAGATCCGGCAGGAGCTGGCACTTCTGGAGGATATTGACGCAAAAGCGGTTGAACTGAAAAATGAACGGGACAGGGCGCAGACGGAGCTGGATGCCCTGAACGGAGAGAATGGCATCTATCGGCAAGTCCTTGAGATCGCAGAGGATGAGAATGTTCTGACCCGAGAACAGGCACAGCTGGGGGCATTGACCCGGGCTGCCATTGCCGCCGAACAGCATCACCACGACCTGTATCAGGCATTTCTCAGCGGACAGGCGGGTCTTCTGGCAGCCGATCTGGAGCGGGAGCTGTTGGAAAACGGCAGGGCAGTCTGTCCGGTCTGCCGCTCGGAGTTCTGTGCCGGGGGACAGCACCGTTTTGCCCCGCTGATAGAGGGAACTCCCACATCGGATGAAGTGGACGCAGCAAAGCGGGCCTATGACGAGTGCGAGAAAAAACGGGCAGCACAGGAGAAAACAGCCACAGAGCGGGCTGCGGCGATCCGAAACAGGAAAGAGCAGACGGTCACTGCGGCCGGCAAACTGCTGCCAGACTGCACGGACTGGGATATGCTGACCACAGAGGGCTATCTCACAGGCGCCGCCGCCCGCTTCAAACGGCGGGCTGTGGATATGGAAAAAGCCTATGATGATGCCGTACAGATGCAAAAGCGAAGGGCAGAGCTGAGAAGGGATGAGAAAATCCAGGATGAGACGCTGCAAACATTAGTTGAGCAGCTTCAGACGCTTTCCGACCGGCAGCAAAACCAGATCCTGGCGGCACAGACCCTCGATGCCGCCATCACAGAACTGCAAAAATACCTGCCGTATCCGGATCAGGCGGCGGCATTGACCCAACTTCGGAGTCTGACGCAGCAGCGGGACAGGTTGACGGCAGAGGTGGAAGGGCATCAAAAGACGCTGGATGCCGCCAAAGAGCAGTACAATACGACGCTTGGCAATCTGACCGGAAAGCGAGCCGCGTTACCCGGCTTGGAGCAGGCGAAGGCGGACGCTGCGTCGGCGCTGAACGATGCGCTTGCAGAAAACGGATTTTCTTCCAGGGCGGAGGCGGAGACGGCGCTGCGTCCGGTGGCGGGAAAAGACGGAGAGCGCTGGCTGAAAGAGGAGAGCGTCCGGCTGACGGCATACCGCAATGACTGCGCCAATACAACAGAGCGGGTCAGAGCGCTGGAAGGGCAGACGGAGCACCTGCAATATACCGATCTTCACACACTTCAATCCGAACTGGACGAAGTCAATCATCACTATCGCGCGGCGAACGCCGCATATGCCCGGCTGGATCAGCAGTTGGAAAACCACAGAGAGGTATTGACCCAGGTCGCCTCGGCTCAGGCCGATCGGGAGCAAACCGAACTCGCCTGGCACCGGCTGGAAAAGCTGGGCAATCTGGCCGTAGGCGTCAACAGTGAGGGCGGCAGACTGAGCTTTGACCGCTACGTTATGGGCGCTGTCTTTCGTGAGATTTTGGAAATGGCCAACCGCCGTCTGACGGTCATGAGCGGCGGCAGATATGATCTTGTGCATCAGATGAGCGCCGAGCGCAGAAACGCAAAGGCGGGTCTGGACATCGAGGTGCTGGATCTCGCCACCGGGAAACGGCGGGATTCCGCCTCCCTCTCCGGGGGGGAATCCTTTCTTGTCTCCCTTGCCCTGGCGCTGGGGCTGTCCGACGTAGTGCAGAACCATGCAGGCGGGAAACAGCTGGACGCCCTCTTTATTGACGAAGGGTTCGGATCTCTGGACGACAGCGCACTGGACAAGGCCATCGACGTTTTGAACCAGCTGACCGAGGGCAGCCGTCTGGTGGGCATCATCTCCCACGTCAGCCGGCTGGAGGAGAGCATACCTCAGAAAATCCGGGTGCGAAACGGGGGAAAAGGCAGTTTGCTTGTGGTGGAACCCTCGTAGCCGCTATGCAGCGGGAAAGTCTGCATCAGCGTCAGCGGCTCCCGTTTCCGTATCAGAAGGGGAGAGATGAGTGCAGACATGGATGGATTGGATGCGCTTTGCTGTTCATTGTTTAAGATCATACGGAATAAAACGGCGTCGATCACCGCAAGGAGCACCAGTATCCAGCGCATGAAATGAGGCCTGCGGCGACGCCTTAAGGTTGCTCGAGAGAATCAGGCTGCCGTCTTCGGAGACAAAGAGCTCACATTCCGGCAGATAAGCCTCACTTGAGGCATAGTATCGGTGGGTTCCGGAGCCTGTTGCCGCTCTTTGTTTCCTATTCTCCGTACGTGATCCCGTACGGCCACCCGGCGAGACTGCCCAGGTCATAAATGCGGGTGTAGCCCAGCTTGGTCAGAAGATGCGCCGCCCGAAGGCTCCGCCGCCCAGTGCGGCAGTAGACCAGAACGGGCGTATCAAAGCCGGAGATCCGCTCTGCGGCGGACGCCTCGTCGATGGCGCCCACCGGAAAAAGCTCCGCCCCCGCAGCGTGGCCGGAGATGTATTCCTCCTCCTCCCGGACATCGAGAAAGGCAATATTCGGTTCTGACTCCAAAAGCTGCTTTGCCGTTTTAAAACTGACAGACTGGATCATACTTGGCTCATCCTTTGCATGGGATTTTTGCTGATATTTTATCACGAGGCGATTTCCCCGTCAACGAAAGAGCGCCGGCACCGAAATACAGCCTGATTTTTTCGCAAACCATCTCCCAAAGCAGTTTCCAAATCCATGCACTTGTGTTATAATTGACTTGTATTCTGATATGAAGTGAGGTTAGCCCACGGATGAACGATCGTTATGAAAGCCCGCTGTCCAGCCGCTATGCCAGCGACGAGATGCAGTACATTTTCTCTCCCATCAAAAAGTTCACTACATGGAGAAAACTCTGGATCGCCCTTGCCCGGGCGGAAATGGAGCTGGGTCTGCCCGTCACCCAGGAGCAGATCGACGAGATGGAAGCCAATCTTATGAACGTGGACTTTGAGGCCGCCGCAAAGTACGAGCGTCAGCTTCGCCACGACGTCATGGCCCACATCCACGCATGGGGTGACCAGTGTCCCAAGGCCATGCCCATCATCCATCTGGGCGCCACCAGTTGCTATGTGGGCGACAACACCGACATTATCCTGATGAAGGAGGCGCTGGAGCTTGTACGGGACGAGCTGGTGCGTGTTCTGAACAATCTGGCAAAATTTGCCGATCAGTATAAGGCCACCCCCACCCTGGGCTTTACCCACTTTCAGGCGGCTCAGCTCACCACTGTGGGCAAGCGTGCCAGCCTGTGGCTGAACGAGTTTTTGCTGGATCTCCACGAGGTGGAGTATCGGCTCAGCACACTCAAGCTGCTGGGCAGCAAGGGTACCACCGGTACCCAGGCCAGCTTCATGGAGCTGTTTGAGGGCGATCAGGACAAGATCAAACAGATGGAGGCCAAGATCGCCGCAGAGATGGGCTTTGACGGCGTTGTCCCCGTCTCCGGCCAGACCTACAGCCGCAAGAT
Organism: Oscillospiraceae bacterium; assembly: GCA_902775105.1. GTDB lineage: Bacteria > Bacillota > Clostridia > Oscillospirales > Oscillospiraceae > Onthomonas. The sequence continues at coordinate 13,283 of CACYLC010000012.1, read as the reverse complement.
GGACTCCTTCGTGGTCAATACCCTTGCAGGCATTGCCCAGTCCGCCAGCAAATTTGCTACCGACATCCGCCTGCTCAGCCACCTGAAGGAGGTGGAGGAGCCTTATGAAAAGAAGCAGATCGGCTCCTCGGCCATGCCCTATAAGCGCAATCCCATGCGCTCCGAGCGGGTCTGCGCCCTGAGCCGGTATGTGCTCAGCGATATGCTGAACCCGGCCATCACCTCCGCTACCCAGTGGTTTGAGCGGACGCTGGACGACTCCGCCAACAAGCGGCTCTCAGTTCCCGAGGCGTTTCTGGCAGTGGATGCCATCCTCAGCATCTGCCAGAACGTGACCGCCGGACTTATCGTCCATGAGAAGGTCATCGAAAAGCACATCATGGAGGAGCTGCCCTTTATGGCCAGCGAGAACATTATGATGGACGCCGTGCTCCGGGGCGGCAACCGCCAGGAACTGCACGAGCGCATCCGTGTCCACTCGCTGGAGGCGGGCCGCAATGTCAAGGACCGGGGTTTGGAAAACAACCTCATCGACCTTATTGCGGCAGACCCCCTCTTCGGCATGACCAAGGAGGAGCTTGCCGCCCACCTGGAGCCCAGCCGCTATATCGGCCGCAGCCCCGATCAGGTGACGGAGTTTTTGGAAAACGACGTGAAGCCGGTGCTGGCACAGTACGTCTCCGCTCTGGACGGACGTCAGGTAGAGCTGTCCGTGTGAGACGAAGCGAAAGGAAGGCCGTCTTGTGAACAAAAAGAAGCACAGCGACTATATAGCGATCGGCCTGACCGCTCTGGCAGTCATTGCTGCCAGCCTCCTGATCTTCTTCCTGCTTTATAAAATCAATACCGTCAAAAAAATGCTGGAAGGGCTGATCGACATTCTCATGCCCTTCATTGTCGGCGGCGTCATTGCATATCTGTTGACGCCGGTGTATAACTGGCTCTGCCGCAATCTGGACTATTATTTCTGCGTCAAACTCAAACGCAAGCAAGGCAGGAAGGTTGCCAAAGGACTTGCCGTCCTGCTCTCCATTCTGCTGGCCATTGGCATTGTCGCCGGCCTGATCGCCATGGTGGTGCCGGAGCTGATCTCCAGTATCATGGGGTTGATGGACTCCATGCCCGGCTATCTGGAACGGTCAGAGCAGTGGCTGGATGGATTTCTGGCCGACTACGGCTTTGCCGACGGCGGCATTCAGGCGGCCTACGACAGTTTCTCCGGCGACCTGCAGAGCTGGTTGACCTCCGAACTGCTCCCCAACCTGCAAAACAGCATGAATTCGGTGCTGGGCAGTTTCTTTAACGGCGTGGTGGCCGTGATCAATGTTGTGACGAATGTAGTTATTGGCTTTATTGTGGCGGTCTACCTGCTGGCCGAGAAGGAACGATTTTCCGCGCTTGGGAAAAAACTGCTCTATTCCACCTTTGGTGCCAAGCGGGGCAACGAGATGATGGAGCGCATTCGTTACACCCATAAGATCTTCGGCGGATTCATTCAGGGAAAGATTTTGGACTCTATTATCATCGGATTCCTCTGCTTCATTGGAGCCAGCCTGCTCCGGCTGCCCTATACGCTGCTGGTCAGCGTGGTGGTGGGCGTCACCAACGTGATCCCCTTCTTTGGCCCGATCATCGGTGCCGTACCCTGTGGAGTCCTCATCCTGCTGGCAGACCCCATCAAGTGTGTTTACTTCGTCATCTTTATTCTGGCGCTGCAACAGTTTGACGGCAACATCCTTGGCCCCCGTATTCTGGGAAATGCCACCGGCGTCAGTGCCTTCGGTGTTCTCTTCGCCATCATTATTTTCGGCGGACTGTTTGGCTTTGTAGGCATGGTCATTGGCGTACCGCTGTATGCCGTCATCAGCTCGCTGGTGGGGGAGTTCGTCAACGGACGGCTGCGGGAAAAGGAAATGAGCATGGACACCGAGGACTATCTCCATCTGGACTATGTGGAGCAGGACGAACAGCGCTACGTCAAGCGGAAAGATCCAACAGAAAAATAGTGAAACCACAGACAGCGGACGGGTTACCATGCCCGCCCGCTGTAAATGCCCACAGGAGAGGAGGCGACACAGAGATGAACGCCATCTATGTCATCGGCCACAAAAATCCGGATACTGACTCCATCTGCTCCGCCATTGCCTACGCCCGGCTGAAACGGCTGACCACCGGGCAGGACTGCCAGCCCCGGCGGGCAGGGCGTATCAATGAGGAGACGGCCTATGTGCTCTCCCGTTTCGGCGTGGACGCTCCGCCCCTCCTGGAGACATTGGAGCCGAGAGCCATAGACGTCTCGTTCCATCGCTCTCCCGGTATCTCCGCCGACGCCAGCCTTCTTCAGGCGTGGCAGCAGATGGTGCAGGAGGGTATCCATACCCTGGGCGTCGTGAAAAAGGGAAATCTGCTGGGCATCGTCACCTTGGGCGATCTGGCCGAGGCCTATTGGAAGGATCTGGACTGCATCGCCCTTTCCAGAGCCGGTACCTGCTACCGCAATCTGGCCGAGACGCTGGCCGGCAGGATGCTCTCCGGCGACCCCGCCGCACGCATGGTGCAGGAGCGGGTCATCGTCCACAATTTTGGCGGTCAGGAGCCAGGCAATCTGGTGCTGGTGGGGGAGGACAGGAAGGATCAGGCGGACGCCATTAAGGACGGCGCCGGCGGCGTCATCGTCTGCTCCGCCAGTCAGGTTGCGGATAAGGTGCTGTCTCTCGCCAAAGAGCGGAATTGTCCCCTCATCGTTACTCCTTACGATATCTATACTGCCTCCCGTATGCTGGGGCAGGCCATCCCTGTCCGTGCCATTATGAAAACGGAGGGGATCGTCTCCTTTGACGAGGATGACTTCGTCGCTGAGATGCGCACGGTCATGGCACGCCGTAGGTTCCGCTGCTTCCCTGTACTGGACGGGGACGGGAAGTATATTGGCATGGTCACCCAACGGCACCTGCTGGAGCTGGATCGCCAGAAAGTGATTCTGGTGGATCACAATGAGCGGGCACAGGCGGTAGATGGGGTGCTCTCGGCGGAGATTTTGGAGATCATCGACCACCACCGCCTGGGCAATATCGAGACGATGCAGCCCGTCTATTTCCGCAATCAGCCGCTGGGCTGCACTGCAACCATTCTGAACCAGATCTACCACGAAAAGGGCATCGCCCCCGATCCACAGACGGCCGGGCTGATGCTGGCCGCCATATTGTCCGACACGCTCATGTTCCGTTCTCCCACCTGTACCGGCGCCGATGAACAGGCTGCCCGTGAGCTGTCAGAGATCGCCGGAGTGGACTACGAAGCGCTGGCGCTTGCCATGTTCCGGGCGGGCAGCGATCTTGGAGAAAAAACAGAGCAGGAGCTGTTTGACCGGGACTGTAAGGTCTTTGCCTGCGACGGCACAGAGATCGCCGTCGGGCAGGTCAGCTCGGTCAGCCCGGAACAGCTGGCCGACCTGCGTAAGCGGATGGAGCCTTATCTGGAGCGGGTGCGAGCAGAGAGGCAGCTGGACATCGTCCTTTTTCTCATGACCAATATCCTGGACGAGTCCAGCACCCTGCTTTTTGCCGGCACAGGCGCCGCAGCTGTGGTGGAACGTGCCTTCGGACCCACAGAGGGCAGCTGCTCCATCCGGGTCCCCGGCCTGCTCAGCCGAAAAAAGCAGCTGGTACCCGTCGTGATGCAGGCTGTTCGGCAGCTCAATGAATGAGCAAACCTGAAAAAAGATACAAAACAGCCCATGAGCTGCAAAACTGCGACTCATGGGCTGTTTCAATTAAAGAGGATGGTTACCAGCGGACGAGACTTGCCACACAGGACAGTCCTCCGCCGAAGGCGGCAAAGACGATGAGATCTCCCTTTTGGAATTTCCCTGCCCGGTTGCACTCATCCAGCAGCAGAGGAATGCTGGCGGCGGAAGTGTTCCCGTAGTCCTCAATGTTCATCAAAAACTTTTCCGCGGGAATATCCTTAAGGCGGCGGGCAGCGGCCTCAATAATACGGCGGTTGGCCTGATGGCAGATGACCCACTTCACGTCAGTCTGCGCCGTCCCCGTCTTGTCCAGTAGCTGCTGGATGACCTGAGGCACGATGCGGGTGGCAAATTTATAGATCTCGCTGCCGTTCATATAGACATAGGGATGCTGAGGCTCCAGACGGGAACCCGGGAAGGTGCCGACGGCGGTGGGCAGGTTGAGCAGCTCCTGGCTGCCCCGGAAGATAAGCTCGGAACCCAGGTAGTTGTCTCCTGGCTCCAGCACCACGCCGGCGGCGCCGTCTCCGAAGAGAATGCAGGTGGAGCGGTCGGTCCAGTCCAGAATACGGGACATCTGTTCGGCGCCGACACATAAAATTTTACGGTAGCGGCCGGTGGAGAGATAAGCCGCCGCTGTCTCTAACAGGAGCAGGAAGGCGGAACAGGCGCCGTTTAGATCAAAGGCAGGGCAGGAGGCACCGATGGCACGCTGAACGAGACAGGCCATATTGGGGCAGATGTAATCGCCGCTGACGGTGGCACAGAGGATAAGATCCAGCTCCTCCGGCTCTACGCCGCTGTTTTCCAGTGCGGCAGCGGCGGCCTTGGCGGCCATCTCAGAGGTGGTCTCGTCCGCTGCCACGTGACGGCGACGGATGCCGGTGCGGGCGGAGATCCACTCGTCGTTGGTATCCACGATCTGAGCCAGATCGTCGTTGGTCAAAACAGTGGGCGGGACATAACTACCTGTGCCTAAAATGTGAAAGCTCATAGATCAAAATCCTTTCGCTGGAAGCGGAGCGGGTCCTTACGATGTCAGTATTGTATCAAACAGAGAGAGTTGTGTCAATTCATGTCGCACAGAGCGAAAGAAGGGATGTATTGTACTCCTACACCCTGGATCAAGCAAAATTCCAATTACCTGTTGGAAATCGGAGACAACTGTGATACAATACAAAGCGTATTGGCGCTTCGGAAAGCGGAGCGGCTGCGAAAGAGATTTCTGCCGGAGAAGAGACGGCATGCATGGATAAAATGAAGGGAAGTATAAAAATGGGGAAGTATTTCGGGACGGACGGTTTTCGGGGCGAGGCAAATGTCACGCTGACGTCCAATCACGCCTACAAGATAGGATATTTTCTGGGTTGGTACTATAATCAAAAGCCGCTGGACGGAGAGCGGGCACGGCTGGTCATCGGCAAGGACACCCGCCGCTCCAGCTATATGCTGGAATTTGCCCTCTCAGCCGGTATCACCGCTGCGGGAGCCGACGTCTATCTCATGCGTGTGACGACGACGCCCAGTGTGGCTTATATTACCAAGGTGGACAGCTTTGACTGCGGTATTATGATCTCCGCAAGCCACAACCCTTACTATGACAACGGCATCAAGCTCATCAATTCTCAGGGTGAAAAGATGGATCAGGAGACCATCGACAAGATTGAGGCATATCTGGACGACAAGGGCCCGGAAATTCCCGTTGCCACCCGGGAGCATGTAGGCGCCGCCATCGACTACGACTCCGGCCGTCACCGCTACATCGCCTATCTGATCTCTCTTGCCATGTACTCCTTCCGAGGCAAGCGGGTTGGATTGGACTGCGCCAACGGTGCCGCCTGGTCGATTGCCCAGGTGGTCTTTGAGGCGCTGGGCGCCAAGGTCTTTGTCATCGGCAACAAGCCGGACGGCACCAACATCAACCGGGACTGCGGCTCCACCCATCTGGAAAACCTCCAGAAACTGGTGGTGGAAAATCAACTGGACGTGGGCTTTGCCTTTGACGGCGACGCTGACCGCTGCCTTGCCGTAGACGAAAACGGAAAGGTCGTCACCGGCGACGAGATCATGTACCTTTACGCTCGATACATGAAGGACAAGGGCAAGCTGCTGACTAACACTGTGGTCACCACAGTCATGTCCAACTTCGGCCTGTACAAGGCGCTGGACGAGGTGGGCATTGATTATGCCAAGACCAACGTGGGAGACAAGTACGTCTACGAGTACATGCTCAAGCACGGCAACCGCATCGGCGGCGAGCAGTCCGGCCATATTATCTTTAGCAAGTATGCGACCACCGGCGACGGCATTTTGACCTCCATCAAGATCATGGAAGTCATGCAGGCTCGTCGTCTCCAGCTCAGCAAGCTTTGCGAGCCGATGAAGGTCTATCCCCAACTGCTGGTCAACGTCAGGGTCAGGGATAAGACGGCAGCGCAGGAGGATCCCGACGTCAAGGCTGCTGTTGCCGCTGTGGAGCAGACGTTGGGCGACGCCGGGCGCATCCTTGTCCGGGAGTCCGGTACTGAGCCGCTGGTGCGGGTCATGGTGGAGGCCGAGACCGACCAGCTCTGCCACGACTATGTCTATCAGGTGGTAGAAGTCATTAAGGCCAAAGGGCACGAGGTAGAATAAGCATCCAATCATCCAAGCGCCTGCTTTTGCGGGCGCTTTTTAATAATTCTTAAGAAAATGGGTGTTTGAGGCTTAAAAAGTCTTTGGTAAACTGACAACGAGAAAGAGGGGAGAGAGAAATGAACCGAATTCTGATCGTAGACGATGACCGTGACATCGTTGCCGCCCTTGAAATTTACCTGACCACCTCTGGATACGAGGTCTGCAAGGCATATAACGGCCGTCAGGCGCTGGACGTCCTGCGGGAGAATCATGTGGAACTGGTGTTGATGGACGTGATGATGCCTCAGATGGATGGAATTGCTGCGACCCAAAAGATTCGGGAGACCAGCAACGTCCCTATTTTATTTTTGACGGCCAAAAGCGAGGACGTAGACCTCATTAACGGCCTCAACGTGGGGGCGGACGACTACATCACAAAGCCCTTCAAACCCATGGAGGTGCTGGCAAGGGTAAAATCTCACCTTCGGCGGTACACCCAACTGGGCGGCCGGAACGGAGCGGCGGGGGATAATATCTCTGTTGGCCCCATCGTATTGGACGACAGCGCCAAACGGGTGACGGTGGACGGAGAGCCCGTCAATCTGACGCCCCTGGAGTACAGCATTCTGCGCCTTCTCATGCAGCGGCCGGGACAGGTGTTTTCCACCGCTCAGATTTATGAGCAGGTCTGGAACGACCCGGTGCTGGGCAGCGAGAATACCGTGGCCGTCCACATCCGGCACCTGCGGGAGAAGATCGAGATCGACCCCGCCCATCCCCGGTATCTGAAAGTGGTCTGGGGTCTGGGCTATAAGATGGAGCAGTAAAGGGGAGAGGACCCAATGAACAAACCGAAAAAGGTACGTGGCTCCAGCGGATTGAAGGCGCTGGCCTTTCTGCTGGCCTGGGTACTGGCAGTGGGAGTTTGTGTCAGCGGCGGTGTTGCCCTGCGGCTGTATGTGACCAATGAGCGGTATCAAAACGGAACTTACGACTATCAGGCCGCCGATGAGCAGGCAGAGGATCTCCCCCTCTATCTCTTCCTTTACCTCCATCGGGCAGCGCTGACAGAGGAGGGAGAGAGCTGCTACGAGGAATTGACCTCGGAGTTTCAGCGGACGAAAACCAACTTTCGCTATTCCATCTACGACGAATCTGACAATGTGGTGATGAGCAACAGCGTCGGGCAGCCCCTGTTTGAACAGGACAATGTGGAGCCGATGGGAGAAATGTATTTCGATGCCTATGAACTGGGCTTTAATCACATGATCTCCTATTATGTGGACGTGCAAAAGACCTATGACTGGGAGGCGTGCTTTGGAACGCCCCGGCAGTGGAGCCTGACGGAAAACGCCTCCGCGTATTACTATAATGAGGACGCCGTCCCCATTGCGGATGATGAGGCAGCGGCTGAGGCGGAAGAGGCAACGGATGCGGCATGGACAACGGTAGTTATAGTCCCGACAGAGAGCGGTGAATATTACGACACCGGTGAAGCCGACCTTGAGCCGGAGGAGGATGATCGCTACACAGAGGATGTGACAACTTACTGCTATTTCGTCTATACCGGCTCTTTTCCGCAATACGATATCAAATACGGCGTGGATACCTCCTACCCGGTATCGGACATCTACGCCGAAAATGTCACGGAGGAGGTCAGCTATCAGCAATTATACAATGCCAATCTGCCGGTTGCCCTGGGGGTCGGCGCCGCCTGTCTGGCGGCATTTGCCCTGCTGCTGACCTACCTCACGCTGGCCATCGGCTGGAACAGAGAGGGGGAGCTGGCTCTGCGGGGACTCAACCGTCTGCCCATCGAGGTGGTGTTGGCGGGTACATGCTTTGCCGTAGTGCTGGCTGCCGTCCTCTTACTTGACGCATATTGGGGGGACAGTCTGCTGAGTTGGGGACTCATCTTGGGTCTTGCGGGCATCCCCGGCACATTGGGCACACTAACCCTCTGGCTGGTGGCGGCGGCGCAGATCAAGACCCGCACCATCTTGCGGCGCAGTCTTGTATGGCGGCTGCTCCGGGCGATTTACAGAGGAATCAGAAGGCTGGCAGGCTCGGCGAGACGCATGGCCGCTCAGTGGCCCCTTTACGACAAGGTGGGTATCTTCTGCATGATCTACTGGGCTGTCTATGTGCTCTATCTGAGAATCGTGGTATACGAGGGGATGTGGGATTACGGCGTATGGGGACTGATTCTCTTCGGCACGCTGCCCATTTTGCCGCTGGCCATCTTTGCCTGCAAGTGGGCGCTTGACTGGGCAAAGCTGCGCAAGGCGGTAAAAGAGATGGTGGCAGGCCGGTTGGACTACACCATTGACACCTCCCGCATGCTGCCGGATCTCCGGCGGCACGGAAACGACCTGAGCAATCTCTCCGCCGGCCTTTCCAAGGCGGTGGAGGAGCGGCTCAAGAGCGAGCGGTTCAAGACGGAGCTGATCACCAATGTCTCTCATGACCTCAAGACGCCGCTGACCTCCATCATCAACTATGTGGACCTCCTAAAGCACTTGGATATTCAGGACGAAAAGGCGAGAGGCTACATCGACGTCCTTGACCGGAAGAGCCAGCGGCTGAAAACGCTAACCGAGGATCTGGTAGAGGCGTCTAAGGCCGCCAGCGGCACCATTGCGGTTCAGTTGGAGCGGCTGGATGTGCGGGAGCTGGTGGAGCAAGCGGTGGCGGAATACGACGAGCGGCTGGAGCAGGCGGGACTGACCACCGTAGTGCGTACGCCGGATCAGCCTTGCACGGTCATGGCCGACGGACGGCATCTGTGGCGGATCCTGGATAATCTTCTGGGCAACTGCACCAAATACGCCATGCCCGGCACCCGGGTCTATCTGGACGTGGAGGAGATGATGAGCCGCTGCGTCATCACCGTGAAGAATATCTCTGCCGATCCGCTGAATATCCCGGCGGAAGATCTTCTGAAGCGCTTCGTCCGGGGAGACAGCTCCCGCTCCACCGAGGGCAGCGGACTGGGTCTCTCCATCGCCCGTAATCTGACCACGGCGCAAAACGGCACCTTTGACCTGGTGGTGGACGGCGACCTCTTTAAAGCTATTGTCACCTTCCCCGTGGCAGAGCGGGAGCCGGAAAAGCCTGCGTTGGAGGAGCCGGTGCTGCCGGAGCCTGCGGGAGACGGCGTTGCCGACGGCATGACAACAACCGGCATTTGAACCTGCGCCGAACGGAGCATTTTCTTCCGTTCGGCGCATTTTTGTTTGCCCTTGCAATCTTTGGGCAAGATTGGTAGAATAAACGGCGATAGAAAGAGGGAATTTCCATGTCCAACCGTACCAAAGCCATCTTGTGCATCATCGTCTCCGCCTTCTGCTTTGCGCTGATGAGCACCTTCGTCCGCCTGTCCGGAGACCTCCCCAGCGTGCAGAAGAGCTTTTTCCGCAATTTTGTGGCCATGTTCATCGCACTGGGCGTCCTTCTCAAAGAGGGCGGAGGCCTGAAACTCCAAAAGGGCTGCCTGCCCATTCACCTGCTCCGCTCTGTCGCCGGAACGTTGGGCATTCTGGGCAACTTCTATGCCGTAGATCATCTGGTGCTATCCAATGCCTCCATACTGAATAAGATGTCGCCCTTCTTTGTGCTGATTTTCTCCTACTTCATTCTAAAGGAGAAACTGAAACCGGCGCAGGTGGCGATCGTGGCGGTGGCCTTTATCGGGAGCCTGTTTATCATTAAGCCTGTTCCCACCAATCTGGATGTGATCCCTTCGCTGGCAGGCTTTTTCGGCGGACTCTGTGCCGGATTTGCCTATACCATGGTACGAGCTATGGCGCTCAAGGGGGAGCGGAGCGCCCTCATCGTATTTTTCTTTTCCACATTCTCCTGCGTGGTGACGCTGCCCTATCTCATTCTCCGCTTCACCCCCATGACAGGAACACAGCTTTTGATGCTGCTCGGTGCCGGGCTCTCGGCGGCGGGAGGACAGTTCACCATCACAAAGGCCTATACCTTTGCCCCGGCCCGTGAGGTCAGCGTCTACGACTATACACAGATCATCTTCACCACCGTTATTGGCTACTTGCTGTTTCATCAGAAAGCGGATACATGGAGCTTTCTCGGCTATGCGCTCATCGTCGGAGCGGCAGTGGTGATGTTTCTTTATAACAACGGCAGGCTGGGAAAGCCTGAAAAGGAGAAGGCATGAAGGACTATTTTGACATACAGCTGAATCCAACCCAGCTTCGCTCCATGAGCAGTCTGGCGCTGGCCCACATGGGGGATTGCGTCTATGAGATTTTGGTGCGGGGCTGGCTGTGTAACGGCGGTCTGGAGGTCAACGGCAACCTCCATCGAGAGACGGTGGCGCTGGTGCGGGCCTCTGCACAGGCCAATGCCCTCGACCGGATCACCCCGCTCCTCACCGAGGAAGAGTCCGGCGTCGTCCACCGTGGCCGCAACGCTAATATCCATATGATCCCCAAGGGCGCCAGCCGGGGTGAGTACCGCAAGGCCACGGCGCTGGAGGCTCTGTTCGGCTGGCTCTACCTCCAACACCGGACGGAACGGATCAATGAGCTGTTCGATGCGATTATGTCAACTCGAGAGGAGGAAGCCTGATGCCGCTGGATGCTGCCTGCCTCACCGCTCTGGTGGGGGAGCTGCGCCCTCAGTTGGAAGGGGCGAAGGTGGATAAAATCTTCCAGCCCGGCCGGGACGAGTTGGTGCTGAGCCTGCGCAATCGGGAGGGCAACTGCAAGCTGCTGCTGACCGCCAACCCCTCCCAGCCCCGGCTGCAATTCACCGAGGTGAGCCGGGAAAATCCCGCTGCGCCCCCCATGTTCTGTATGCTGCTGCGCAAACACCTGACGGGGGCGAGAATTCTGTCTGTGTCTCAGCCGCCGATGGAGCGTCTGGTGGACTTGGAGTTGGAGACGCTGAACGAGCTGGGCGACCGGGTGAGCCGTCACCTGATTTTAGAGGCCATGGGACGCCGCTCCAATCTGATTTTGACGGACGAGAACGGGCGCATCACCGACTGCCTGCGCAAGGTGGACGGGGAATTGTCCCAGCTCCGCCCGGTGCTGCCAGGGCTATACTACCATCTGCCTCCTGCAAGAGAGGACAAGCGAAATCCCCAGGAGACGGATCGGGAGACGTTGGCCGAGCTGCTGGCCGCCGCCCCTGAGGAGGCCGAGGTCAGCGGTTGGCTGTTGGACACCTTTTCCGGCCTTTCGCCGCTGATTTGCAGAGAAATTGCATTTCGGACGACAGGAGAAGTGGACGTCCGCCTGAATCGGCTGGACGAGGCAGGCAGGGGACGGCTGCTGGACGCCTTTGCGGCGGTACTTTCCGCAATCCAGACGGCACAGCCCACCGTCCTTCTCAAAGACGGTGAGCCGAAGGATTTCTCCTTCCTGCCCATTCGCCAGTACGAGGGCTATTGGGAGACGAAGCCCTACGACAGCTTTTCCCAATTACTGGACGACTTCTACGCCGTCCGGGAGACAGGAGAGCGGGTGCGGCAGAAGGGACAGGCGCTCATCAAGCACCTGACAAATACCCGGAACCGGGTGGCCAGAAAAATTCAAATTCAGCAAAAGGAACTGCGGGACGCCCAAAACCGGGAGCAGTACCGCATCAATGGTGATCTCATCACCGCCAACCTCTACCAGATGCAAAAGGGACAGAAAAGTCTGACGGCGGTGAATTACTATGACCCGGAGTTAAAGGAGCTGACGGTCGCGCTTGACCCGCTGCTGACGCCCCAGCAGAATGCGGCGAAATACTATAAAAAGTACACCAAGGCCAAGACGGCGGACGCCATTTTAACGCAACAGTTGGAGCAGGGGAGAAGCGAGCTGGACTATCTGGAGAGCGTATTGGAGGCTTTACAGAGAGCCGAGGGTGAGCGTGACTTAAATGAAATCCGGCAGGAGCTGGAGGACGGTGGCTATCTCCGGGCGCAGAAGCAGGGGAAAAAGCCGGTAAAGCGGCAAAAGCCTCAGCCCATGGAGTTCCGCTCCACGGCGGGACTGCGCATCTCGGTGGGGCGCAACAACACCCAAAACGACCAGTTGACCTGCAAGCAGGCGGGAAAGTCCGACCTCTGGTTCCACACCCAGGGCATCCACGGCGCCCATGTCATCCTCTGGACAGAGGGAGGAGAGCCGGACGAGGAGAGCATTGTCGAAGCTGCAGAGCTTGCGGCGTGGTTCTCTCAGGGGAAAGGCGGCGGCAAGATCGCTGTTGATTATACCCCGGTGAAATACGTCAAAAAGCCCGCCGGGGCAAGGCCGGGGATGGTGGTCTATACCACCTACCGGACGATGGTCGTGGAGCCGGGGGAGGCACAAATTAAACGGTTGGGGAAGTAGGGGCGATTCAAAAATTGCCTATCGGTATATGGGCAGTACACAAAATGAGCCGTTCGTGGACAGTCTCTACCAAAATGTACTTGCTCCGATATACCTTGCCAACAACCCCCAATTCCCCTATTGACCCCCACCCCCCAAAGTGTTATTATTTTCACAGTGTGGGCGTATGCCCAAATTTGCTGAGAAAAGAGCAATACGAGGTGTTTGATATGGTTACCAGCTTTGATGAATTGATTTCCAAGGTAAAGGAGTGCGGCAAAAAGACCGTTGCCGTTGCCAACGCACAGGACGACGCCGTTCTGGAGGCGGTTCACGCCGCAAAGGAGCAGGGCATTGCCGATGCCATTCTGGTGGGCGATGAGGAGAAAATTCGTGCCATTGCCGCTGAGCTGAACATGGATCTGGAGGGCTACCGGATCATTCACGAGCCGGACATGATCCAGGCCGCCCGTACCGCCGTCAAGCTGGCTCACGACGGCGAGGCGGATATGTACATGAAGGGTCTGGTGGACACCAAGAACTTCCTCAAGAGCGTGCTGGACAAGGAAGTGGGTCTCCGCACCGGAAAG
>CACYLC010000011.1 GCA_902775105.1 Oscillospiraceae bacterium | reverse complement strand
CAAGCTGGCCGGACACGGATTTCGGATGCTTGCGGAAGCAATGGAGGCAAACCTGCCCTATCAGATCGACTGTCCCGCCATTTTGATCTGCGGCGAACGGGATCAGGCGGGTTCTGCAAAGAGCTACAACCGCCGTTGGGCGAAAGCAGAGGGGTTACCCCTCTACTGGATACAAAACGCAGGACACAACTCCAATACCGATCAGCCGGAGGAAGTCAACCGGATTATTCTCGACTTCGTCCAAAACCTCCCATAAGACACATATCCCCCACCGCCGCCGGCGGTGGGGGATGCGCTATCTTCTGTCAGTCTTTCTTCCACTGGACGCCCTGCTTGGTGTCCATGAGGGTAATGCCCATGGCCTTCAGCTCATCCCGGATCCGGTCGGCCTCCGCCCAGTTCTTATTCTTCCGGGCCTCCTGACGCTGGGCGATCAGCGCCTCCACCTTGTCGTCCAGGCTCTCCTCCGCCTTGCCGTAGAGGAGGCCGAGGACATCCGTAAACTCCAGCACCAGCTTGAGGAGCGCCTCTGCGCCGGCTTTCGTCGGCTTCTGATCGGGGCCAACCGCCTTATTCGCCGCCCTGACCACCTCAAAGAGGACGGAGACGGCGTCGGCGGTGTTGAAATCGTCGTCCATGGCGGCATCAAACCGCTCACGGAAGTCGTCCGCCTGATTCAGCACCGCCTGCTCCGCCTCGGTGGGTTCTCCCTCCGCTCCGTTCTGGGCGAGGAAGGCCAGATTGTCCTTGGCGGTATAGAGCCGGTCAAGGGCGGCCTGCGCCTGCTGGAGGGATTCGGCGGAGTAGTTCAGCGGGGTACGGTAATGGGCGGAGAGCATGAAAAAGCGGATGGGCTCGTAGCCGTAGGCCTCGGCGGCGTCCCGGACGGTGAAGAAGTTGCCCAGAGACTTGGACATTTTCTTGTTGTCAATATTGAGGAAGCCGTTGTGCATCCAGTAATGGGCAAAGGGGGCGTCGTTGGCCGCCTCGGACTGTGCAATCTCGTTCTCGTGGTGGGGGAACTGGAGATCCTCACCGCCGCAGTGGATGTCGATGGTCCTACCCAGATATTTCCGGTTCATGGCAGAGCACTCGATGTGCCAGCCGGGACGTCCGTTGCCCCAGGGGGACTCCCAGTAAGGCTCGCCGGGCTTGGCGGCCTTCCACAGGGCAAAGTCCAAGGGATTTTCCTTCTCGTCGTTGACGTCGATGCGGGCGCCGGAGAGGAGGTCGTCAATCGGTTGATGGCTGAGCTTGCCGTAGCCCTTGAACTTCAGCGTCCGGTAATAGACATCACCGCTGGGCACCGGGTAGGCATAGCCCTTCTCCACCAGCGTCTGTACCAGATCAATGATCTCGTCCATGGTCTCAGTGGCCTTGGGGTGGATGGTGGCCGGGCGGACGCCCAGCGCCTTGGCGTCCTTAAAATACTCCTCAATATACTTCTCCGCCACCTGGTGGGAGGTCAATCCCTCCTCGTTGGCCCGCTTAATGATCTTGTCGTCCACGTCGGTAAAGTTCTGGACAAAGGTCACCTCGTAGCCCCGGTACTCCATATAGCGGCGGAACACATCGAACAGGATGATCGGCCGGGCGTTGCCCACATGGATGAGATTGTAGACGGTAGGGCCGCAGGCGTACATCTTCACCTTGCCGGGCTCGATTGGGACGAATTCCTCCTTGCGGCGGGTCATAGAGTTGAAAATTTCCATAGGTCATTCCTCCTGACGATTCTCATTTGTCTGCTTTGCAGCCTGTTCATCCAGCTGCCGCTCCAAAAACTCCACCCGAGAGAGCAGAGACTTGATGGTCTCGTTCACCGGGTCAGTGATATTGATCTGATCCACGATGCTGGCATAGGCCACCCGCTCACCGGCAATCTTGACAATATGGGCGGGAACGCCGACAGCGGTGGAGTCCGGCGGCACCTCTTTGAGCACCACTGCATTGGCGGCGACACGAGCGCCGTCTCTCACCAGAACGGGACCGAGCACCTTGGCACCAGAGCCAATGAGTACATTATTCCCGATGGTGGGATGCCGCTTGCCCTGTTCCTTGCCTGTGCCGCCCAGAGTCACGCCCTGATAGAGCAGCACGTCGTCCCCCAACTCGGCAGTCTCGCCGATGACGATGCCCATACCGTGGTCGATGACCAGCCTCCGGCCAATGGTGGCACCGGGATGGATCTCGATGCCCGTCCGCCGTCTCGCCCATTGGGAGACAAAACGGGCTAAAAAGCGGAGATGGTGACGGTGGAGAAAGTGGGCAATTTTATAGTAAATGGTTGCGTGAACGCCGGGATAGAGCAAAAAAATTTCCAACTTGCTCCGGGCGGCAGGATCTCTGGCCTGATAGGCCGAGAGCGTCTCGCTGAGAAAACGAAACATGAGCTTCTCTCCCAATTCCAAAAAAGAGACCGAGCATGAAAAGCGCCTCCTGCATTTCTGCAAGAGGCGATCATAAACCGCGGTTCCACTCTTTTTTATCACTCTGATACCGATAACGGCGGCACACCGGAGGCATTACCCTCCCGCTCCGGGACGCACTTCGCACGAACTGACAGAGACAGGCTTTCATCCGGTGACCCGTCCTCGCTGGCTGACAGCGCAGTGTTACTCTTTCCCTTCACAGCGGCTCTTCATACAGCTATTATATTAGCATGCTCCCGGTTTTGTGTCAATGGCCGGGAAAAAATTTCAGCCGTTACGGGACAAATTCAGGTATGTCGCTCACCCTTCTCCTCTCCGTCCAGGCCGGCAAAAAAATCATCATAGGAGCATTGATAGATCTTCCGCAGCTCGATCAGGACGCTGGCTCGAATGTTCAGTTCCCCGGACTCGTATTTGGCGTAGGCCGTTCTGCCAATATCACAGCCCCGCCGCTGCAGCTCCGCACACAGTTTTTCCTGAGACAGCTTATGCGCCCGCCGCAGCACTCTGAGATTTGCGCCCATGTTCCTGTCCCGTCTGACCTTCTGCTCATCCATTCCCCATGCCCCTTTTTGACCAGTATTGGTTGCAATTTTTGATATTCTATGCTAAACTGAGCCAAATCATCGACCGCTATACTGGTCGAAAGGAGAAAAAATATGGATGCGCAGGAGATTTACAGGCGAATTGCAACAGAGTACGGCGGTTCTCCCGAGGAAGTTCGGACAGAGCTCCAACGGGCGCTGGATGCGGCGTGGAATAATTTACATAAAACGGAAGCTCAGGCCGCAGACCAGCGGGAGGTTCCGTGCGAGGGGGAGGTTCCCACTGCAGAGGAATTTCTGGATTATGCGATCCAATTACTGCATCAATAAATGACAGCTGCCTGCCGATTGATCGGCAGACAGCTGTTTTTTTCTTTATTTGTTTGGCTCTATCAAAGCAAAACGGATCTCGATCATTTTCATCAAAACGCAATCCCAAGTTTTTGATAATTTAGAAGAAAATGGAATTCCATGTCAGACACAATAAAGACATGTCCTATTTTTCGCGCCAATTCCCCTTGCAAAATCCCTGAATATGTGATATAGTATTTATCTCTCGCAGCCGAACCAGACATCTGCATTTGTCGGCAGAATGTCAAATTGTACAAACAAAAATCACTTATATACCTTTAAAAGATATTTTCAGAAATCACATGTATATAGCTCGTCGTTTGACGAATAAGTTCAAAGCAGCTGCGGTCTTTCCTCAAGAGTACGACAGTACGGCGAACCAGTAGCTTTCCTTTACTTATCTGAACGGCAGAATTGAGGTGCTCACTCGTTTTATGGAAAAAGTAATAAAATGGCTTGCGATTGCCCTTGCAATCGTCTCGCTTCAGACAGGCTCTCCCGCCTACCCGAGGGGCGAACCGACTATCTCCTCTGCCCCTGTCCTCTCATCCATAACAAACGTGAGCGAGGGCATTGAGATAGCGTGGGACGCCGTCCCCCATGCACAGCTTTACCGCGTATTTCGACAAAACGAATCCGGTGCATGGAGCCCCATTGGCGACACCACCGCAACCAGCTTTGTCGATCGAACGGCGGAGCCGGGAAGTGCGTATACTTATACCGTTCGGTGCACCGATCGCACGGGCAAAACCTATACCAGCGATTATGACGCATCGGGAATCTCCATTCAATGTGTCGAAGTCGCAGCGCCAAGCCGGGAGGAAAAGACCGGAGCCATTCGAATTGCCGTTGCGTTCGGCGGAGAAGGCAGCGAATCGGCAGAGGAAATTGTCTCCATGCTGACATCCCACGGAGCCGAGGCAGAAATTGTCACCGCAGACGCAGA
This sequence comes from Oscillospiraceae bacterium, assembly GCA_902775105.1. GTDB lineage: Bacteria > Bacillota > Clostridia > Oscillospirales > Oscillospiraceae > Onthomonas. Next base: position 28,896 of record CACYLC010000011.1, on the reverse strand, counting down.
TGTTTCCGACTACGACGGCCTCGTTCTCCCGGGCGGTGGAGATATTGATCCCTCCCGCTACGGCGAGGAAAACACTGACAGTTCTGATATTGACCTCTATTTGGATGATGTGCAATTCACGTTGGCGGACAAATTCATTCAGGCGAAGAAGCCGGTATTGGGCATATGTAGAGGCGGACAGGTGTTGAATGTCTACTTTGGCGGCACTTTAAATCAGGATATCAGCGGTCACAAAGACAGGAGTCAGCACACCTCCATCGCAGCCGGCTCTATCCTGAGCAGTCTCTACGGCAACTCGCTGGATGTTTACAGCTTTCACCATCAGTCAGCCAAGGATATTGGCTCCGACCTGAATATCACCATGCGCTCAGATGACGGGACGGTAGAGGGGTTTGAACATGCCTATCTCCCGGTCATCGGCCTGCAGTGGCATCCGGAATACATGGACTCCACTGGCAGTAAGATATTTGAGTATTTTATCCAAATGTGCCGATACACATATTAGGGTTTGTTTGAAAAACGGGCCCGAAAAACGACCCACTGAACGCAGCTGTTCAGTGGGCCGTTTTTTGCCGAAGCATTCATTTATTGGGGTTGATGACATCTCGGTTTCTGATAAAGTATTCGATACCGGAATACACAGTCGTCACCAGAATGACGGCGTTACAGACGAGATTCAGCACAGGAAGGTCAAATACCAGCAAAACGCAGATGCAGACCATGGTGGAAGCCGTCTTGACCTTGCCCGACCACCCGGCGGCGATCACTCTGCCGTTATCCACCGCCACCAGTCGGAGGGCAGAGACGGCGAACTCTCTGGCAATGACGCACAGCAGCACCCAAGCCGGCATTCTCCCCTGCTCCACAAAAATCAACATAGCAGAGGTCACCAGCAGCTTGTCGGCAATCGGGTCTAAAAACTTGCCAAAATCCGTGATCTGGTTGTAGGTTCTCGCAATATAGCCATCCAGGAAGTCACTGAAGCTGGCCAAGATGAAGATCCCCAGCGCCACCCACCGGCTGTATGGGAAGCTCAGATAGCAGATCACCACAAAGACAGGAATCAGGATCACCCGGACAAGGGTAATTTTATTGGCGGTATTCATACGGTTTCCTCCCATCGGTCGATCTCGCCCATCAGTTCGCCGTCCTCCGTCCCCGTGAGGAGCACGGGGACAAAGCTGCCGATCGGTACCTCTCCGGCAGCAGTAAAGTAGACGGTGCCGTCAATGCCGGGGGAATCAGCGTAAGTACGCCCTGCCCAGCAGCCCATCTCCTCGTCAAAGCCCTCGCAGAGAACTTCCACCACCTGTCCCAACATACTGTCGTTCCAGTCGTCCATGACCCCGGCCTGCAACTGGCTAAGCAACCCAACACGCCGCTCTGCCAGTTCCGGCGACACCTGATCGGGCATCTCCGCAGCAGGGGTTCCCTCCTCCGGAGAGTATTGGAACACTCCTGCCCGTTCCAGCTTTTCCGCCCGCAGGAATTCGCACAGTTCCTCAAACTCCGCCTCGCCCTCGCCAGGGAGTCCGCAGATGATGCTGGTACGGATGACCACGCCGGGCAGCCTCTCTCGCAGCTTGTGAAAGAGATTGGTGATGTATGCCTTGTCCCCCCTGCGGCACATGGTGTTCAAAATGCCATCGTTGATGTGCTGAATCGGAATATCCACATAGTTGACAATCTTGTCCTCCCGTGCCATGACATTGATCAGCTCATCGGTCAGGGCGTCGGGGTAGAGATAGTGGAGCCGGATCCAGTGGAAGTCCAGCTTGCACAGCTCGGTCAGCAGCTCCGGCAGCATGTACCGGCCATAACGCTCTTTGCCGTAGCGGGTGACGTCTTGAGCGATCAAAATCAGCTCCTCCACCCCGCTGTCTGCCAGCACATGAGCCTCCGCCAGAATGGATTCCATAGAGCGGCTGCGGTACTTGCCACGGAGCTTGGGAATGATGCAAAAAGCGCAGCGGTTGGAGCAGCCCTCCGCAATTTTCAGGTAGGCCGTCCATGGGTTCGTGGAGACCATCCGGTCGCCGTCCTCATAGGCGGCATTGATGTCTCCGAAGTGCTCGGCCGTCTCACCGCCCATGACCTCCTCCACCGCCTGAACGATCTCATGGTAGCTGCCGGTTCCGAGAAGGCCGTCCACCTCCGGCAGTTCCGTCTTGATGTCCTCCCGATAGCGCTGGGAGAGGCAGCCGGTGACGAGGATCTTCTTCAAGAGTCCCTGCTCCTTGAGGTTTGCCATTTCCAAAATGTTGGAGATGGCCTCCTCCTTGGCAGCGTCGATGAAACCGCAGGTATTGACCACGCAGAGGTCGGCGCCCGCCGGGTCGTCCACCACATAATGTCCGGCGTCCTGCACCAGAGCGGCCATCTGCTCGCAGTTCACCCGGTTTTTATCACAGCCGAGGCTGATAAAGGCAATGTTGTAGCTCATCTCATTCACTCCAATTATATCCATTGCCTCAGTATAACAGATTTGGGAGCCGAGGTAAACACCCTTTGACTCCCAAATTCCTGTATTCTGTGCACTTTTAGCAGTTGTTCAGTCCCAATTCTCCGGCTCAGGGACGTAATTTCGCAGCTCCTCCCGGATGACCTCCCAGCTAAACCCCCGGCGGCGGAGGGCATTGGTCTGCCGTTGCAGCTCCTTGTCCGTGACCTCACGATAGCGGAATTTTGACGCCAGAAACTCCGCCACCACCTCCCGCTGGGGTCTCGCCTCTCCCAGCGCCTCGTCCCAGCAGTCCTTTGGAATCTTGCGGCGAAACAGCTCGTCCCGCAGCTTCTGGGGGCCGTAGCCCATGCGGTCGTAGTGGCGCACCACCGTCTTGGCATATTCCCCGTCGTTGACGGCGCCTAAGTCCTCCAGCCAGTCGGCGGCCTTCCGGGCGGAGGAGGCTCCCTCTCCCTTGGAGACCAGCCGGTTCACCAGCTCCTGCTTGGACAGCGGTCTTGCGCCGATCATCCGGGCGGCTCGTTCCTTGGCGGCAGTGTCCTCGCTGGAGGTGAGCAGCCGGTTTAAGTCCTCCCCCTCCAGCACCAGACCGGGACGGAGGCCAAAGTCCAGCAGCTCCTGCTCCCCAACCTTGACCAATGTGCCGGAATCCAGAAAGACCAGATACCTGCCCTTGACGTGTTTAGAGGGTTCTACCCGATCGACCTTCGGCATCAGCCTTCAAAGTCGTCGGCGGAGACGTCGATGTTGGGAGCGGCGGCGCCGGCAGCAGGCTCCTCTTCGCCCACAGTGCGTCCTGCGGCCTTGGCAGCCACCAAAGACTGACGGCTCATCAGCTTGTAGAGGTTGGCACGGATCTGTGCCTCCAGCTCCTCGGCCACGTCAGGGTGATCCACCATATACTGCTTGGCGGCGTCCCGACCCTGGCCGAGGCGCACCTCGCCCATGGAGTACCAGGAGCCGGACTTCTCCACAAGGCCCAGCTGTTGGGCCAAGTCCACGATCTCGCCGTCCTTGGAGATGCCGGTACCGTACATGATGTCGAACTCCGCCTCCCGGAAGGGGGGCGCCACCTTGTTCTTGACCACCTTGGCTCGGGTGTGGTTGCCGATCATCTCGTCTCCCACCTTCAGGGTCTGGATCCGGCGCACCTCGATGCGGACGGAGGAATAAAACTTCAGCGCCCGGCCGCCGGTGGTGACCTCAGGATTGCCGTATATGACGCCCACCTTTTCCCGCAGCTGGTTGATGAAGATGCAGATACAGTTCGTCTTGCCGATGGAGCCGGTGAGCTTGCGCAATGCCTGGCTCATCAGCCGGGCCTGCAAGCCCACATAGCTGTCGCCCATCTCGCCCTCAATTTCGGCGCGGGGCACCAGCGCGGCCACGGAGTCCACCACCACAACGTCTACGGCACCGGAGCGCACCAGCTGATCGGTGATCTCCAATGCCTGTTCGCCGGTGTCGGGCTGAGAGATCAGCATGGAGTCAATATCCACCCCCAGCGCTCTGGCGTAGGTGGGATCCATGGCGTGCTCGGCGTCGATATAGGCCACCTCGCCGCCCAGTTTCTGCGCTTCCGCCACCACATGGAGGGCTAGCGTCGTCTTACCGGAAGACTCCGGGCCGTAAATCTCAATAATTCGCCCTCTGGGGAGGCCGCCGATGCCCAGAGCGATGTCCAGCCCCAGGGAACCGGTGGGGATGCTCTCCACCTGAATGGCGGTGTTATCGCCCAGACGCATGATGGAGCCCTTGCCGAAAGTGCGCTCAATCTGCGCAACAGCGGTCTCCAGCGCCTTCTTCTTGTCGCTGGCCGGGGCGGCGGGACGAATGGTGGGTTTTTTCGTAGCCATAGTGTTGCTCCTTCTCTGTTATTTGTCCTTATTATTTCACAGTGATAGTCCCATTTTCAGGACTCCAAAGGGTAAATTCATCTTCTTCAATGAGCCAGCGGCCCTCCACCACCCGGAGGATGCCGGCCGTATCGGGATAACTGGAGATGGACTTGAACCCCTGCTCCCTCAGGAGCGCCTCCACATCCTTTGCCTGTCCCATGCCGACCTCATAGATCAGCCAGCCGCCGGGACGGAGGGCATGCTTCCATTTTGCGGTAATAACCCGGTAAAAATCCAATCCATCCTCACCGCCGTCCAGCGCCAGATGGGGCTCGTAGCACCGCACCGACTCGTCCAGCGTCTCGATATCCGCCGTGGGGATATAGGGCGGGTTGGAGACGATGACGTCGAACTGACCAAATGGCCTGGGCGGTGCGTCTCTGGCATCCGTCTGAAAACAGGTGACGTTTGACTGCCTGCCGGTTCTTCGGATATTCTGCCGGCAGATCCGTACGGCGTCGGGGGAGTAATCCGCCAGCACCGCCCGGCAATCCGGCGCATAAGTGGCTACCGCCAGACCGATACAGCCGGTTCCGGCGCAGAGATCCAGCACTCTCGCCATGTTCCCCGCCTCTTTCGTCCGCCGGATTGCCTGCTCCGCCACCACCTCTGTGTCCGCTCTGGGGATCAGCACCGTGGGATTCACGTCCAGATCCAGACCGCAGAAGCTCCACTCTCCCAGCAAATAGGCGGCAGGCTCTCCCTCCAGACGGCGGCGGGCCAGCTCCTCCACCTCGCGTTGGAGGGAGGAGGGAATGTAGTAGTTGATGTCCGCCCAGAACTGCTCCTGCGTCTTGTGGGCGGCGTGGCAGATCAGCTCTCTGGCCTCCAGTGCGGCGGCCTCGATGCCCGCCAGACGGAAGCTGCGGCGGAGATCCAGATACAGATTGTTATACGTCGTCGCCATGGTTCGACACTCCCATCACCACTGATCCTGCCCCTTCTGACTGGGCAGTACCTGCTTCAGCGCCTCGATGGCCACCTCCATCATAGAGTCGTCCGGCTCAAACGTGGTAAAGTTTTGCATCCACAGGCCGGGAGCGCTGAGCAATCGGGTCACGGCGTTGTCGTGTCCGCCGACAAAACGGTTGAACTCATAGCTGATGCCCACGATCACCGGCAGGGTCGCAAGCTGTAAGAGCATCCGCACAAAGACGTTGGAGGGAGTTACAAAGCTAAAGAGGGCGGCGTGAACCAGAATGGCCACGGCCACCACCACGAACAGGAAGCTGGTGCCGCAGCGGGGATGGTGCCGGGGCATGTCCCGGACGTTGTCCACCGTCAGCGCCAGACCTCGCTCGTAGCAGAAAATGGTCTTATGCTCCGCGCCGTGGTAGGAAAAAACCCGGCGGATATCCTTCATTTTGGAGACGAGGATGAGATAGCTGAGGAAAATGGCGATGCGGATGACGCCCTCAATCAGGCTGACCGCCAGCTTGCTCATGGGAATCAGGTAACTGAGCAAATTCGTCAAAACCGTGGGCAGCAGGAAAAACAGTCCCACGGAGAAGCAGATGCCCAGCACTACGGACAATCCCACGATGACCTTGCTAAACGCCTCGCTGCCCAGCCGCTTTTCCAGCCAGACCTCAAACTTACCGGGCTGAGCCGCCTCCTCTTCCGGGTAGAAGTCGGCGGAGTACATCAGCGCCTTGACACCCTTATACATGGAGTCCAAAAAGGTGACGCAGCCCCGGATAAAGGGCAGTCCCAGAACGGGATAGCGCTCCTTAATGAGCTTCAGCTCCTCCGTCTTGATCTCCAATCCGCCGTCCGGGCGGCGGACGACAATGGACTGCTTCTCGGGGCCGCGCATGAGGATGCCCTCGATCAACGCCTGTCCGCCGATGGTCGTGCGAAAGCTGGCCGGTTGTGTCTCTTTTTCCACGAGATCATCTCCTGACATTGTATCAAACATCCGTTCGAATTGCAAGCAAAATCGAACAAATGTTTCTCATTCTATTGTATCTGACTGTTTTGCCAGCGCGGCACGGATGTCCTCCAGCGGCAGCGTTCCTGTGCTGGCGGCAGGTTTTTGAGGGGACGGGGCGGTCAGGGGCAGGATGATCCGCACCAGACAGCCGCCGCCGGGAGCGTTGGCAATGTCAAGCTGGCCGCCGTGACGGGTAATGATCTCGTCGCAGACGGCAAGGCCGATGCCGTTGCCTCTGGCCTTGGAGGAGCCTTTGTAAAACTTCCGCTTGACGAAGGGCAGCTCCTCCTCCGGGATACCGGGGCCGTAGTCCCGGATGGTAATACAGATGGTGTCCTCCAGCCGGGCAATGGCCGTCTGGATGACGCCGCCGGAGCCGCCGTGCTTGGCAGCGTTATCCAGCAGGTTGCAGAACACCTGCCGCAGCCGCTGGGGGTCGCCGGGAATGGGGTCAAACTCCTCTTCGCACTCGTTATGATGCAGGGTAATCCCCTGTTTGGGGAAGATCTGGCTGTAGGTGAACACGGCGTCCTCAAATTCCGCCTTGATGTCGATCGTCTCCATATTCAGGGTAAACCGGCCGTCCTCGATGCGGGAGAATTCCAGCAGCTCCTCTACCATCTGGGCAAGCCGCTTTCCCTCGCTGACAATGATGCCCAGTCCCTTCTGCACATCCTGCGGATCGGTGATTTCGCCGGAAAGCAGTGTCTCGCCCCAGCCGTTGATGGCGGTCAGGGGCGTGCGCAGCTCATGGGAGACGGAGGAGATGAACTCACTCTTCATCTTTTCGTTCTGGCTGATTTTCAGAGACATGTCATTGATGGCGTCGGTGAGCTGTCCGATCTCGTCATCATAGCGTTTCTCGATCTGGATGCCGTAGCTGCCGCCGGCAATGCGCTTGGCCGTCTCGGTGATGCCTGCCATGGGATCCACGATGGACTTGATGAAGTAGATACTGACTGCGTACATCAGCACCACCAGCAGCATTCCCCCCAGCATAATCAGGCAGACCACATAGATGATTTGCCGATCCACCACCGACAGCGATGTGACCAGACGCATAACGCCCTTGACCTCACCCCGGTTGATAATGGGGGATGCCACCGCCATAATCCGCTCGCCAGTGCTCTCGTCCCGACCTGCCCAGTGTCCGGTGGTCTGGTTGTCCATGGCATAGGTGACGTCCGGCGTCATGGCTCGGCTCATATTATTCAGACCGTAGGTGGAGAGAGAGGACAGTACCACCCGCTGCTTGCGAATGTCGATGAACTGTAGCTCTAAACGGTCCCGCTCGTCAAATTCGTTTACATAATAATTCGCCATGTCCAGATATTCCTTCTCGTTGGAGGCATAGCTGGAGAAAAATTCGCTGGCGGCGTTGACCTTGGCCTCCATGCCCAGGCGCATGGAGTTATAGTAGTAGCTGCTCAGCGCCATGGCGGAGATGATAACCACAACAATGACGATACTCAGTATGACGCCCACGCTGTTGACCATCCAGCGGCGTCGGATGCCCTTTTGAAAGGGGTTCGCCGGCCGGAGCAGCTCTGTCAGGTTCTGGACGGGAGCAGCTTTCCCCTCCTTGTCCTGCCTTGTCACATGGCGCCCTTCCCCGTCCGCCGGGGTATGCGGTCTCAGAAGCCCCATTTATAGCCGTAGCCCCAGACAGTGGTAATATAGGTGGGATTTTGAGGGTCGTCCTCCACCTTAAGGCGGAGGCGGCGGATATTGACGTCCACAATCTTGACCTCTCCGAAGTAGTCTCTGCCCCAAACTGCCTCCAGGATCTCGTCTCTGGAGAGCGCCTTGCCCGGGTTATCCATAAACAGCTTGATGATGGCATACTCCACCTGGGTCAGCTTGATCCGCTGGCCGTTCTTCTCCAGCGTCCGATTTCTCGTGTTAAGCAGGAAGGGCTCCTGCCGGATGACGCCGTTTTCCAGCAGCGGCTCGCCTCCCGTCCGGCGGTAGAGGGCGTCCACCCGGGCGGTCAGCTCGGCGGGAGAGAAGGGCTTGGTCACATAGTCGTCGGCGCCTGTCATCAGCCCCGTGACCTTGTCCATCTCCTGGGTCCTTGCAGTCAACATGATAATGCCGATCTTGGCATTGTCCGCCCGGATGCGGCGGCAGACCTCAAAGCCGTCGATGCCGGGCAGCATTACGTCCAGAAGCGCCACCCGGATATCCGGATTCCGCTTGACGATCTCCATCGCCTCTTCTCCGCTGGATGCCTCCAGCGTATCATAGCCCGCCCGCTTCAGATTGATCACGACAAAGCTGCGAATATTGGCCTCGTCCTCCAGTACCAGTACCTTTCTCATAAGCCGCCTCCATTGATGTCATGCCAGTAGTCTGTATCACCTAAGGAAGCACTGATTTAATCTCTCGGATGGCTGGGCGGAAAACAGACCGCCCGGACGCCGTAGCCTGATGAAATCAGCGGTTCCTTCGTATCAGTCGTTAAACCAGTTCGTTGTAATGATATGCAGCGCCTGCTGCACCTTTTCCGGCGTCCAGTGGAACCAGTTGTCCTCCTCCAGCCGGACGGAATAGACAGTGTCTTCTGCGCTTGTATTCAGCACGGTCCTGCCCCCCTGCACAGATCGGGTCAGCCGGTCGGTGCCGGTATTTTTGCAGATCGTCATAAACAGCTCTGCCGTGGTGTTGGTCAGAACGGAAGCACCCAGCGTCTCACTCTCCTCCAGCGTACTTTCGGCGGTGGAGTCGACCTGCTTCAGGACATAAAACTGGATGCTTCGTTCCACCGTAACCCCTTCGCTGTAATCGCTGCGGGCCAACGCAATGCGGTTTCGCCAGCTGTTTGGGATGACCAGATACCATCCGTCGCTGCTGTTATAATAGGTGCTGCACAGCACATGGCGGCCGCCGTTGATATCGTACCGGCACCAGGTGATGAGATAGAAGGTGTCGGATAGGACGACCTGGCCCCCTTCCAGACGCTCGTACATGCCGGAGATGTCGGGGATCTCCCACACGCCGTCTCCGTCCAGATCCTGATCCGCCACATAGACCCGGCGTCTCGTCCTCACGCTGGAGGCGGCCGTCTCGTCCCGGGTAATATTGACCAGTCCGTCTCCCCGCAGAGCGAGAATATCCGTCAGTTGGATCCTGGTGCTGGCCTCGCCTGTCTCCTCGTCTGTGGCGTAGCCGGTGACATAGAGGGCGTTCTCGCCGCCAAAGAGGGTGCTGGCGCGGGTGCGGTCGATGACGGAAAGATCGGAGGAGAGATATGCCTCGCTCTGCAGCGCCATCACGCCGTCCTGATAGGTGTAATACTCCGCCCGGTTGCCGCCCACATCAGAGGCGTCCATCTGGAGCAGAATCAGCTCGTCCTGACCGTCGCTGTCCAGATCCACCACGGCGTACTTGGTATAATTGCGGGGCTCCAGCAGCACTGTGCAGCTGCCCTCCCGCACGCTGTATGCGGACAGGGCGTAGACACCGGAGGAGATCTGCCAGCTCAGCACAATCTCCCGGTTGCCCTCGCCGTCCAGCTGAGAATAGGCCACTGAGTTGACGGCAATGCCCTGACCGGTGATTTGAGCCATCTCCTGATATTCGCCCTCCTCATTCTGACGGAACACATAGACCTGCAGGCCGGAGCCGTCTTTGAAAAAGGCCACCGCCTCGCCAATGCCGTCTCCGTCCAGATCCACATCCTGTACCGGCTGGGTGTTGGAACCGGAGAGCGGGGCGGCGTACTCCATGCCCCCGTCCAGCAGACCCTGAAGGGCGTCCCGCAGGCTGTCATACTCCACCGAGGTTCTGGGCAGGGCGTACAGATCATCTCCCGACCTGAGATTGCAGGCGCAGAGCAGCGCCGCCAGACAGAGCAGCAGCCCCAGCATTCCCAGCTTGCGTCTCATACTCTGCTCCCCTTTCTGTCCTTTGTACTACATAACATTTCATTTTGTATTCTACCACAATCGACGGCAAATTCCTATCCCGTTTTTGCACTTTCTTTTTGGTTTCCTCTTACAATTCCCAGTCCCTTTCGCTATAATAGTGTCTACTGGACGCAGTTTGTTCGGCAGGTATGCCACCGGTGCTGTGCAGGACTTGCAATCTGTATCGTTTCTACCTATAATGAACGGAGAAAACAGCACCCCGACAGATGATTGACGCTCCAAACAGATCCAACTTTTCAGAAAGGGAGCCGCGCTCCATGCCCCTGCCGTGCCGGGCGCAATGCGGCGAAAACGGTTGACGGATATGAATTCAAACAGCATAAAAACTCCGGGCAAACAGATCGACTATCTGAGCTTTGCAAGCGTCGTCTCTGCGCTGGCAGTGGTCTTTCTTCACGCAAACGGCTGCTTCTGGACATTCAGCGCAACAGCAAAATACTGGAAGGTGGCAAATGTCATCGAGTGTGTATTCTATTTTGCCGTTCCGGTGTTCTTTATGATCTCCGGCGCCACGCTGCTGGACTTTTATAAGCGCTACGGGCTGAAGGAGTACTTTCGCAAACGGGTGCAGAAAACAGTGATTCCCTACCTGGTATGGAGCCTTTTGGGCATTGCGATCCGGCTTTTTTACTGGAAGAGCATTAAGCCGGACGACGTCACCCCTCAGTTTATCGTCAATGCCCTGTTGTCGGGAAAGGCCACGGACGTATACTGGTTTTTCATCCCGCTGTTTTGCATCTATTTGTCCATTCCCCTGTTTGCCGCAGTGGCCGAGGACAAGCGGGTTGTTGTTTTTCAATATCTCGCTATTGCGGGATTTATCCTGAATTGTCTCATACCGTTCCTGCTCAGCCTGTTCCACGTATCCGTTTCCTATGAGTTCTCCGTCTCCGCCGTCGCCGGATATCTGCTCTTTGTGATCCTGGGATACCTTCTCACCCACTGTGCGCTTTCGCCCGGGGCGAGATATCTCCTGTACGCGCTCTCCGTCGCCGCCTTTCTCGTGCATCTCATCGGCACCTATCAGGCATCCATGGAAGCCGGTGCGCTTGTGAAAACATATAAGGGGTATCTGAACGTGCCGAGCATCGTATACTCCGTCGGCATATTTGTGTTTTTCCGATATGCGGGAGAGCGGCTGATGCAGGTCTCCCTGATCAGCAAATTGGTGAACTTCCTGAAAGACTATACCTTCAGCCTCTACCTGCTTCACATTTTCATTTTGCGAACCATCCTCAAGGTGTTCCCCGTCACCAGTAAATCCATGTCCTACCGTCTGGGTGCGCCGTTTGCGACCTTGGCCGTTACGGTCTTGGTTACCTGGCTCATTCGGAAGATTCCAGTGCTGCGCAAAACGCTGCCATGACATTCCCCCACTTGCCCTTTCTTGATGCCTGAAAGGGTTGTTGGCTAAATTCTTTCTTTCATTGACATGATTCAACTTTACCGCTAGAATAGAAAAAATGTGCTTTGGCACGACCCATTACAGAGCGAGGCAAACAACATGATGACCTTAGAAGATTTCAAATCAGCGAGAAATGTACTCAAAGGCGTCCTGCGGGACACCCACCTGATTCCCTCCGCCTATTTTTCCGCCGCATCCGGCAACAACGTCTACTTTAAGCCGGAAAACATGCAGGTGACCGGCGCTTACAAGATTCGGGGCGCCTACTATACCATCTCCACCCTGGCTGAGGAGGAGCGGGAGCGGGGTTTGATCACCGCTTCCGCCGGCAACCACGCTCAGGGCGTGGCCTATGCTGCCCAAAAAGCCGGTGTGGCCGCCACCGTGGTCATGCCTACCACCACGCCGCTCATCAAAGTAGAGAACACCAAGAGCTACGGGGCAAACGTCGTCCTCCACGGCAGCAGCTTTGACGACGCCGCCGCAAAAGCAACAGAGCTGGCAGCCGAGCAGGGACTGACCTACATTCACCCCTTCAACGACCTTCGCATTGCCACAGGTCAGGGTACCATTTCCTACGAGATCTTCTCCGACCTTCCCGATGTGGACGTCATTCTGGTGCCCATTGGCGGCGGCGGACTGGCCTCCGGCGTGGCCACGCTGACAAAGCTGCTGAACCCCAGCGTCAGGGTCATCGGCGTAGAGCCGGAGGGTGCCGCCTCCATGAAGGCAAGTCTGGAGGCCGGGCACATCGTCACCCTTCCCACCGTGGAGACCATTGCCGACGGTGTTGCGGTCAAGACGCCCGGAGATCAGTGCCTGCCCTATCTGCAGAAGTATCTGGACGGCGTCATCACCGTAAAGGACGAGGAGCTGGTCAACTGCTTCCTCGACATGACGGAAAAGCATAAAATGATCGTGGAAAACGCAGGTCTGCTCACCGCCGCCGCCCTCTACCACTTGGACTGCAAGGGACAGAACGTGGTATCCATTCTCACCGGCGGCAATATGGACGTCATCACCATGGCCTCTATTATCCAGCACGGTCTCATTAACCGCAGCCGGGTATTCACCTTCTCCGTCCATCTCCCCGACCGCCCCGGCGAGCTGCTGCGGGTAGCGAAACTGATTGCCGACCTCAAGGGCAACATCATCAAGCTGGAGCACAACCAGTTTGTCAATATCAACCGTCAGCACGGCGTAGAGTTGAAGATGACGCTGGAGGCCTTCGGCGCAGAGCACAAGCAGTCCATTCTGGACGCCCTGCGCAAGGAGGGCTATGACGCCGCCGAGACAGGTACGTCCTCTGTCTACGACGGATAAACCTTCCCTTTTGTAAGGAGAATTTTTATGCAGTATCTCCCTCCTGCTCTGGAATCGCTGGTAGAGCACTTTAACCGCCTGCCCGGCATCGGCGCCAAATCCGCCCAGCGGCTGGCCTTTCACGTGCTGGATCTCCCCAAGGCGGACGCCGAGGCCTTTGCCCAGTCCATCCTGGAGGCAAAGCAGTCCATTACCAGCTGTCCCATCTGTCAGAACCTGACGGAGGGCGACGGCCCCTGCGCCCTATGTTCCAGCCTCAAGCGGGATCGGAGCGTGGTCTGTGTGGTGGCCGACCCCAAGGACGTCATCGCCATGGAGCGCTCGGGCGAGTATAACGGCCTGTATCACGTCCTTCACGGCGTCCTCTCCCCTATGAACCATGTGGGCCCCGACGATCTGCGGATCAGCCAGCTGGTCAGCCGGGTGGCCTCCGGCGAGGTACAGGAGGTCATTATGGCCACCAACCCCGACACCGAGGGCGAGACCACTGCCATGTATTTAAGCCGTCTCCTCCGCCCCTTTGCGGTGAAAATCACCCGCCTGGCCTACGGCGTCCCGGTGGGGAGCCATCTGGAATACGCCGACGATGCAACATTGGCAAGAGCGCTGGAGGGACGTCAGGAAATCTGATCCCGGCGCTTCTTTTTGGCTATCTGTAAAGGCATAGATCTTAACAGGCATTTAATTCCAGCAAAAAATATGCTGAAATCCGGGGACGAGGTATTGACCTTGCCGTTAAATCCGATTACAATAATTATAATACGAATTTTATTCGCCAAGAATTGACATCAACCGAATGAGAAATCCGGCTGCGGCCGGGAGCATATTAGGAGGAAACAAACATGGCCATTGGATTTGAGCCAGTCCCTGAAACTGTTGTAGATATTAAAGTGATTGGCGTCGGCGGCGCCGGCACCAACGTGGTCAACCGCATGGTGCTCTCCGGCACTCAGGGCGTTGACTTTATTGCAGTGAATACCGACAAGCAGGCTCTGGATGCCTCCAGCGCCAACTATAAGATCCAGATCGGCGAAAAACTGACCCAAGGCAAGGGCGCCGGCGCCAATCCCGAGGTGGGCAAGCAGGCCGCCGAGGAGAGCCGCAGCCAGATCGCCAAGGCACTGGAAGGAACCGACATGGTCTTTGTCACCTGCGGCATGGGCGGCGGCACCGGCACCGGCGGCGCTCCCATTGTCTCCGAGGTCGCCCGTGAGCAGGGCATCCTCACTGTCGGTGTGGTGACCAAACCCTTCGGCTTTGAGGGCCGCCGCAGGATGCAGCAGGCCGAGGAGGGCATTGCCCAGCTGAAGGGCAAGGTGGACTCCCTGGTCATCATTCCCAACGACCGGCTCAAGCACGCCACCGATCAGAAGATTACCTTTGCCAACGCCTTTGAGATCGCCGACGACGTACTGCGTCAGGCCGTGGAGTCCATCTCCGACCTCATCAAGAACGTAGGCTTTATCAATCTGGACTTCGCCGACGTCACCGCCGTCATGAAGGACGCCGGTCTGGCTCACATGGGCGTGGGCCGTGCCGCCGGCAAGGGCAAGGCGGAAGAGGCCGCACGGCTCGCCGTCTCCTCTCCCCTGCTGGAGACCTCCATCAACGGTGCCAAGGGCGTTCTGGTCAACGTGACCGGCTCCATGGACATCGGTCTGGAGGAAGTGGAGACTGCCGCCAATCTGGTGCAGCAGGCCGCCAACCCCGACGCCAACATCATCTTCGGCGCCACGTTCGACGAAAGTCTGGAGGACGAGATTCGGGTCACCGTCATCGCCACCGGCTTTGACAAGGGGGATGAAGTGGTGGAAAAGCCCTTCTCTCAGGCCGCTGAAAAGGTCGCCGCCGGCAGCGAGGCTCCTCAGGCAGCCGAGGCCGTAGAGGAGCAGGCCGCTCCCGCTAAGGAAGAGGATCCCTTCGACGACATTTTCGCCATCTTTAATAAGCGCAGATAAGAGCTCACTTTACGACCGTCGGGGTCTCCTGACGGTCGTTTTTTATACGATATGTGCCGAATTTTGACCAAGGAGGGAGTAACATGGCAGGCACCCGCCTGAAAGCAAAACCGAGGAGACAGACGGGGCTGCATGTCCTGCTCATCGTACTGCTGCTCGCCTTCGCAACCCTGATTCTTGTGCTGGCTTTCCTCCTGCATCAGCGGCAGCCGGAGGCCGAATCGGAGCCGGAGACGGTTGTGGTCGGCGGTCAGGAAGTGGTCATCCATCAGGAACTGAAACGCAGTGATCTGGAGCAAACGCACTTTACCACGGATGAAAACGGCGTTGTCACCTACTCCGGCGACGCCCTTTACGGCGTGGACGTCTCCGCCCATCAAGGAGAGATCGACTGGGCAGCTGTGGCGGCAGACAACATTGACTTTACCATTCTCCGCATCGGCAACCGCGGCTACTCCGCCGGAGCGATCCGTGAGGATACATCTTTTGAGGATAACTACGCCGGAGCGAAGGAGAACGGCCTGCTGGTGGGCGTCTACTTCTTCTCTCAGGCCGTCAGTGAGGAGGAGGCCGTCGAGGAGGCGGAGCAGGTACTCTTATGGCTGGACGGTCGGAAGTTGGAGGGTCCCGTGGTCTACGACTGGGAGACCATTGAGGATGACGAAGCCCGAACGGACAGCGTGCCCGGCGAGACGGTGACTGCCTGCGCCAGGACGTTCTGCGACACAATCCGGGCAGGCGGCTACACTCCCATGCTCTACTGCAACGGCATGCTGGGCTATCTCAGCTACGACCTCACCGATTTGCAGGACATCGGCGTCTGGTATGCCGAATACGGGGACTACCCTAGCTACGCCTACGCCATGGAGCTGTGGCAGTACACCAATTCCGGTTCCGTCTCCGGCATCGAGGGCAATGCTGACCGGGATATCTGGTTCCGCTCGTGACCTTTTCGCTTTGACATCCGCCGGGAAATCAGGTACAATAATAGACACCGTATTGGCGCTTTCACATTACATAGCACGAGAGGATGGGATGCCCATGGATCAATTGGATAGGGAAATTCTGGCCTGCCTGCAGGAAAACGCCCGGCTTTCCGCCTCTAAGATCAGCCGCAAGGTCAATCTGTCCATCTCATCCGTGCTGGAGCGCATCCACCGGATGGAAGAGCAGGGAGTTATCCAACGCTACACCGCCATTGTGGATCAGAGCAAGCTGGGCCGCCCGCTGATGATGCTCATGGGCGTCTCTATGGCAAGTCCTCAGTATTACGAGCGCTTTGAGGAGAAGATCAAGGCCGAACCGGATGTGGTCTGCTGCGAATATCTCACCGGCAATATGGACTACCTGCTTCGGGTCACTGCACAATCCCACCAGCATTTGCAGGATCTTCACCACCGCATTGCCATGATGGAAGGGGTCGCCTCCATCACCAGCTACTATGTGTTGAAAAGCGTCAAGGATCAATAACGAAAAACGCACTCCCATTTGGCAAGGAACCAAATGAGAGTGCGTTTTGTTTTGTCTGAATGTTAATCTCTGGAGAGCACGGCCTGCCCGTCATCCCGGGAGGTCATATCCAATGTTCCGGTGTCGCCGGCAGACCAGTTCTCCGTGATGTACTTCTCCTCTACCGCCGCCAGCATTTTCAGGTCATAGGCAAAGTCATCGTTGAGTCCCATCTTTACGGTCAGGCGATCCTGATAGCGCATGGTGAGAAAGCTGGAGGAGGCTCCGAAATCAATGCTCTGCACCTGGCTTAACATCTCCTTCGCCTCCAGGGCAGACAGGAGGCCCTTCAGCCCTTTGGCCTTGAGGCTGTCCTCCTCTGCCACCACAAATTCCGTACCCGCCGCAGGCTCCACCAGAGTCAGTCCGGTGATGTCGGGGTAGCCCTCATTCTCCTTCACCTGTTCCAGCAGCTTGCCTCTGGCATCCACATACCAGATCGTGCTGCCGCTGATCAACGCCCCGGCAGGAGCCGTCTCCTCCACCTCGATGACCACCCGCTCCGGCGGCAACAGACGGATATTCACCCGCTTCAGATAGGGCAGAGACTCCTCCATCTTCCGGGCGATCTCCCGACGGGGAATGCGGAACAGGTTCTCCCCCGCCTCAAGGCCGGAGACCTCCAGTAACTCCTCTTCTGTATAGCGCCGGTTGCCCGTCACCTCAAAGCGGTTGGCCTTGAAGAAAACCACCGAGCCCGCCACCACTGCCGCCACAATGATGAGGGCGGAGAGGATGATATACACCCGGAACAGCCGTCCGCTCTTTCGGCGGCTGCGGGGTTGATGTTTTCGCCGTGTTGCCATAGCGTTTTCGTTCTCCTTTGTATCAACTGCGGTGAATGGAACCTCCCATCGCCGCCAGACGTTCCGTCAAATCGGCATAGCCCCGGTCAATATGGTGCAGTCCGCCGATGCGGCTCTCCCCTTCCGCGCCCAGGGCCGCCACCACCAGAGCGGCTCCGCCCCGGAGATCGGCTGCCTCCAGACTGGCACCGTGGAGCTTCGACACCCCGCAGACCACCGCCACTCTGCCTTCCACCCGGATATCCGCTCCCATGCGAACCAGCTCCTGCGTGTGGCGATAACGGTTTTCAAACATGGTCTCGACAAATACCGTGGTTCCCTTGGCCTTGGTCAGCGCCGCCATCACCGGGGGCTGGGCATCGGTGGGAAAGCCGGGATAGGGTGCCGTCCGCACCGGCGAAACGCTGCGGAGCAGTCCGTCGCTCTCCAGCCAGATCCGCCGCTCCTCTGCCCGGATACGGCACCCGGCTGCGGAGAACAGATCCGTGATCAGCACCAGCTGGCTTCTGGGAACACCCTCCACTTCCACCTCTCCTCCGGCAATCGCCCCGGCGGAGAGATAAGTGGCAGCGCAAATGCGGTCTGCCATCACGGAGTATTCCACCGTGTGGAGAGGGATCCCGCCCTCAACGGTGACAGCGGAGCTGCCCGCTCCCCGGACTCGGGCCCCGCAGGCATTCAGGAATTGCTGTAAATCCACGATCTCCGGCTCCCGGGCGGCGTTGTAGATGACCGTCTCCCCTCTGGCGCCGCAGGCCGCCAGCATGGCGTTTTCGGTTGCGCCCACACTGGGGATGGTGAGACTGACCTCCGCCCCCCGCAGACCCTTTGCCCGGCAGCGGAGATTGCCTCCCGTCTCCCGGATTTCCGCTCCCAGCCGCCGAAGGGCAGCCAGATGCAGGTCGATGGGTCGTGGACCCAACTCACAGCCGCCGGGGGTACAGAGTCTCGCCTCTCCTGTCCGGGCGAGGACGGCTCCCAGAAAGATAACCGAGGAGCGCATCTCCCGCATCAGATGTTCGGGAATGTCGCAGCGGTCCAGGGTGCTGGAATCCACCGTCACCGTCTGCCCCTCTCGCTTCACCCGGCAGCCCAGATGCTCCAGAATCGCCACCGTGGCGTCCACATCGGACAGCCGGGGGCAGTTATGTATCACGCTGACGCTGCCGGACAGGATCGTGGCCGCCAGAATGGGCAGCACACTGTTTTTCGCCCCGTGGACGTGGACAGCGCCCTCCAGCCTTTTGCCGCCGAAGATGATGATCTCACTCATTGCTTTTTCCTCCCCACAGTTTTGTGTCATACTATGAGAGGAAAGGAAAAAACGTGCTTATGCCAAAAAATAGTATGGGTTTTCGTCTATCGTCCGAAACGGTCAAGCCCGTTCCCTGCACAGCTCCTTCAAAACCCGATAAATCCGCTCGTTGGCGTCGGAGACAGCCAGCTTGGAGAGGGTGCGGCTCATCTGCCTGAGGCCGTCCTTGTCGCTCAGCATCTCTTCGACCTTCTCGTACAGCCGATCTCCGGAGCAGACCGGCTCCAGCATCAGCACCGCACCGCCCTGATCCGAGAGAAGCCGCGCGTTTTTCTCCTGATGATTCGCCGTCACATTGGGACTGGGCACCAGAATACTGGGCTTTGCGATGGCAGAGATCTCCGCAATGGTAGACGCTCCCGCACGGCTCAGCACCACATCCGCCGCCGCCATGCACACCGGCATATCATAGATATACTCCCGGACGTCCACGTTGGGATAGTCCTTCAGGTCAATGCCCCGCTTGTCAAGCTCCTCCATGACGCCGGCATAATACCGCTGTCCCACGCCGTAGATGTGGTGGAAGGGGGTACCTTCGGTGCACTCCCGCTCCACAAAGTCCACCATGTGCTGGTTCATTTTGAGTGCGCCCAAGCTGCCCCAGGTGGTGAGGACAACGGGAAGCTCGTCGGCATAGCCCAGTCTCTGCCGGGCTTCTTTTCGGTCAAGGCAGAAGAAGTCTCCCCGCACAGGCGTACCGGTGACCTCCACCTTGCTCGGATCGGGGTAGTGCTCCCTGCTCTCCTCAAAGCCCACCATCACCAGATCCACCACCCGGGACAGCGCCTTGGTGGTGAGGCCGGGGAAGGCATTGGACTCGTGGACGGCGGCGGGGATGCCCCGCTTTGCCGCAGCACGGACGATGGGGTACGAGGCGTAGCCGCCGGTGCCGACCACCAGGTCGGGCTGGAAATCGTCCAGAATCTTCGCCGCCTGACGGCGGGACTTGCTGAGATTTTTCGCCGTGGTCAGGTTGTGCTTAATGCCGTTCAGGCTCAGAGAGCGGTAAAAGCTGGTAATCGTCACTGTCCGGATGGGAAAGCCCTCTCTCGGCACCAGCTGCTGCTCCATGCCGCCGTCAGCGCCCACAAAGAGGATCTCAGCGTTGTCCCGCTCCCGGAACATCCGGGCGAGGGCCAGACCGGGGTTGATATGTCCGGCGGTACCGCCGCAAGTAAAGAGTACCTTCATAAAATGCGCCATCCTTTCCGACTTTTTCCGTTATCCCTGCTTGGGAGCCGGAATTTGCCTTGACACCGCCAGCACCAGTCCTACCTCTGCCAGCTGGATGACCAGCGCCGTGCCGCCGTAGCTGAAAAACGGCAGTGAGATGCCGGTGGAGGGGATCAGGTTGGTGACCACGGCAATATTCATAAATACCTGTACCGCCATCAGCGTGGTGACGCCCACCACCATCAGAGAGCCGAACCGGTCTCTTGCGTGGATGGCCAGCCAGTAGCCACGCAGCACCAAAAGGGCAAAGAGGAGGATAATGAGGGTCGCCCCAATGAGACCCAGCTCCTCGCAGACGATGGCAAAGATGTAGTCATTCATATCCTCCGGGAGATAGAGGTACTTCTGCCGGCTGAGACCAAAGCCCAAACCGGAGACGCCCCCGGAGGCCACGGCGTAGATGGACTGGATGACCTGATAGCCCTTGCCCAGTGCGTCAGACCAGGGATCCTTCCAGACAGTAATACGGCTGGAGTGATAGCCGATGACGAAGATGAAAAACAGACCGCCCAGCACAGCAGTGCTTCCACCCAGCACAAACCAGCCCCAGTGGATGCCGGAGGCAAAGAGGATCGCCGCGGCCGCAGCAAAGATCAAAACTGTGGCCGACATATGAGGTTCCAACATCAGCAGTCCCGCAATGATGACCAGCACCACAGCATAGGGAACCAGCTCGCCAAGACCGGTCTTAGCGCTTGCCCAGGAGAGCACATCCGCCCAATAGCTGAGGCTGGACTGGCGCTTTCTCCGTCTGGGAAACTGCTTGCTCTGCTGCTGCATTCGGATCTGCGCCACCGGACGTATAGACAGAGATGCCGAGAAGTAAATGACCACGCCAATTTTGGCAATTTCTGACGGTTGAAAGGTGGTAAAGCCCAGATTCAGCCAGCGCTTAGCGTTGTTAATGGAGATCGCCAACGGATAGGGCAGAACCTTGACCGCAATCAACAGAACGATGGCGATACCCAGCGCAAAAACGCCCATCCAGCGCATGTGCTGATAATCGATGCGGGAAACGATGTACATGACGAAAACGCCAATGACGGCAAAGATCGCCTGACGCTTGAAGTAGTACATCGGATCGTAGTGTGTCTTTTCCGAGACACTGGCGGCATAGGAGGAGGCTGAGAGCAGCATTACCAGTCCGATACCCAAAAGCAACAGGGTCAGCATCAGAAAGGGCATATCAATGGGTCCGTGCGCCCACTGCTGCTGTCGGGTCAGGTCTCGCTTTGTTCTCCATGGCAGAGCCATTGGCATTGCACGTCCTTTCTGTGCGGGGGTGAATTCTCCATAGAGGAGAATAAAACGTTCTTCGTAGGGGCGATTCCCAAATCGCCCGTTCGTTGGATTTCCGTAATCGGCGGACGATTCATAAATCGCCCCTACGAGGTGGTCTTGGCATTCACGCCGCAAACCGCCCCATGACGCCCAAGAACGCCAGCAGGCAGCCCGCTGCGGTAACTGCGGTAAAGACGGTGAACACCTTCTCCTCGCTCCAGCCGCCCATCTCAAAGTGATGGTGCAGAGGCGCCATGCGGAAGATGCGCCTGCCGTGGGTCAGCTTGAAATAGGTGACCTGAATGATATCGCTGAGGGTCTCTGCGATATAGATGATGCCCACCAGAATAAGGGCAATGGGGATATCCAGTCCGAAGGCCAGTCCCGCCACGGCGCCGCCCAGAAAGAGGGAGCCGGTATCGCCCATAAAGACCTTGGCGGGATGGAAGTTATAGATCAGGAATGCAGCAAGGCCGCCCAGGAACGCGGCGGAGAAGATGCCCAGCTCGGTATAGCCCCACAGAATCGCCACAACGGTGAAGAACAGGGCGACCGGCATGGTGACGCCGGTGGCAAGGCCGTCCACGCCGTCGGTGAGGTTGACAGCATTCACCGTACCCACCATGACGAAGGCTGCAAATACCATATAGAGGATCCACGGCACATCCACCGTCACATTGGCAAATGGGATATAGAGGCAGGCGTCCAGATAGCCGAAATAGCGGAGCAGCACGGTAAACAAAATGGCTGCCGCCAACTGGAGCAGAAACTTCTGAGGTGCGGTGAGCCCCTCGTTCTTCTTGTACTTCACCTTCATATAGTCGTCGAAAAAGCCGATGCCGCCGTAGACCAGAGCAAACAGGAATACGAACAGTCCGCCCGGATGGCCCTCCAGCAGATCCGGGAATCCGGCGATCAGCAGTGAGACCAGAATGCCCGCAATAAACATCAGCCCGCCCATGGTGGGAGTTCCCTGCTTGGACATATGCCATTTGGGTCCGATCTCCTTGATGGTCTGCCCCGCCTTCAGCGCCGCCAGCCACGGGATCAGTACTTTTCCTACCGCCCAGCTCACAGCAAAGGCGATCAATGCCGCAATCAATACTCTCATCTTTCGAAACCTCCAACGCCAATAAAGGCAGCATATGGCTTAGCATACCACATTTGGCGTTTCCTTTCTACCCTTTTTCAGGAAGCGCTGCTTAAATCTCTCGGATGGCTGGGCGAGGATATTTTTCGTCAGGCAGAGATAAAATTTCGAAGGCGTAAGTGCCCCTTGCAGGCAAATCCTGACGGATTTCCAGAAATTTTAGACCTGTATGGCGGAAAATTGACCCCAGACGCCGTCGCTTGGTTCAATCAGCGGTTCCTTTAGTCGGGGCTGTCCGCCACATCGCTGTCCGTAAACTGGACGTCCACCACATAACCCCGCTGCACCTGAGTACCGGGATCTACGCTCTGTCCGGTACAGACGGTGGTACTGGTATAATAGCCGCTGGCGCCGGTGGCCCGCATAAAGAGTCCCAAATCATTCAGCGCCTGAATGGCCTGCTTGGGCGACAAGCCCTTCAAATTGGGCATCTCTACTGTATCGGTGGGGGCGTCCACGCCCATGTACAAAATGACCTTGCTGTTTTGCGGGACGTAATTGCCGCTTCTGGGGATCTGTCCGGTGACGGTGTCACCGGAGCCTACCACACGGTAGGACAGTTGCTTGCTCTGCAACGCCTGATTTGCCTCGGTCTCGGTCATACCGGTGAGGTCGGGCATGGCGGTAAACTGGCCGGTCAGGTCGTCGGAGCTGTAAGCCCTTTCATAGCCTCGGTAGTCCAGGATCTTAGCCAGCAGCTCGCCCGCCACAGGGGCAGCCATAGCGCCGCCGGAGATGACGTCGCCGTTGGCAGTGACCGAACTGACGCCATCTACGGATTTGGGCCGGTCAAAGATGACCAGGACGATGACGTCCGGATCGTCCGCCGGGGCAAAGCCCACAAAAGAGACGATCCACTCGCCTTTCTTCAGCGTCTGGGAGGTGCCGGTCTTACCGCCAATGCGGTAGCCGGGCTGATAGGCGTTCTTTCCGGTGAATTTGGAGACGACACCCTCCAAAATCTCTGCGCACTGGGCGCTGGTACTCTCGCTGATGACCTGACGCACCGGGGTAGTGTCCGCCGTATAGACGGTGTTACCGGCAGGATCTGTAATGTGATCCACCACATGGGGCGTCATCAAATAGCCGCCGTTCACCACGGCGTTAAAGGCGTTGAGCTCCTGCATGGGCGTGACCTGGAACCGCTGACCGAAGGAGGCGGTGGCCAGCTCGGTGATATGGAATTTATCGTAGGGCCAGACGTTGCTGCTGTTTTCGTAGGGCAGGTCGATACCGGTAGGCTCCATAATACCGAAGCGGTAGAGATAGTCGTAAAACTTCTCTCTGCCGATCTTCTGGCCGATGGCGATCAATGCCGGGTTACAGGAGTGACCCACCGCCTCAGCCAACGTCTGGTGGCCGTGTCCGCTTCGGGCGGAGCAGCGAATGGTATAGGTGTCAATCTTCACGCTGCCGCCGCAGTCGAAGGTAGAGTTCTCGTCAATGACGCCCTCCTCCAATCCGGCGGCCAGCACCATGGCCTTAAAGGTGGAGCCGGGCTCGTAGGTGTCAGTGATGGCCTTATTCGTCCACTGGGAGTAGACGGCGTTGGCATAGGCCTCGTTATAGGCCTCTTCATAGGTCTTGGGCGTTTTTTCTTCGGCTGTCAGCTCTCTGCCCTCCGCCTCCGCCTGTGCGATGGCCGCTTCCACCGCCTCCTTGGAGGCCGCTTCGATGTCCTTGGCATTTTGCTCTACTTTGCTCAGCAGCACCTCGTCGGTCACGGTACTGTAATCGTTCAGGTCAAAGGTGGGCGACATGGCCATGCCCAAAATAGCGCCGGTGTCACATTCCATGGCGATGATGACGCCGCCGTACTGGGTCTCGTACCGCTTGCAGTACTGCTCCAGATAGCTCTCGCAGTAGGACTGGATGGTAGAGTCAATGGTCAGATAGATATTATCGCCGTTTTCGGCGTCGTAGTAGTCCTGGAAGAAATTCATCAGGTCGGTGCCGATGCCGTTTTTCGCCGTCACCACCAAGCCGGGGTTGCCGGAAAGCTCCGCCTCAAACTTGGACTCCAGACCGTAAGCGCCGCCGCTGTCGTTGGTAAAGCCGATGATCTGCGCCGCCAGATTGGCGTAGGGATAGTACCGCTTGGTGTTGGGCTGGAGGTAGACGCAGCCTGCCAGATGGTACGAGTCGATCAGCTCCCGGATCTCCGCCTCGGTGTCGCTCTCCACCTTTTGGGCAATCCGCTTATACTGGCTGTTGGTATCGCCGCACTTCTCCCGCAGTCCGTTCTCGTCCAGTTCCAAAAGCTGGGACAGATTCGTGACGACCACATCCTCCACGTTCCAGTCATAGGGAGCGGTGTCCTTTCCTTTCTCCTTCGCCTTGGCCAGATTTTCGTCCAGTTCCTTCTGCTTGTCTGCGATGGCCTTGGGGGACAGGATGACGTCATAGACGGTGGAGCTGATGGCCAGCACATTTTTGTTGGCGTCATAAATGGTGCCTCGGGAGGCGGAGATAGACAGGGACGACGTCTGCTGCTCCACTGCCCGCTCTTCCAATTCGTCGTGCTGCACCACCTGAAGCCGGTAAAGCTGCATGATGAGAGGGATGAAGATGAGCACGCCGAAAACCGCCATCAGCTTGACGGTGCGGCTGAGGACGAGGCGGTTGGCCTCCTTGTTCGCTTCCCGGATCTTTCGCTCTTGATTCACTGTAACACTGCCTTTCCGCCAGAGCGCTGCCTGCCCTTGGATCATGGATAAAAAAGGCGCAAGAAAATAGACTATTTTCTTACGCCCTGTGTTTTCATTCTCTTGTGGCTTGTTTCTATGCTTGTTCAGCCTATGTATTTCCGGCCAGGGTTATGACCCGAATATGCCCAACAGATCCTGAACGTGGCTCCACAATCCGTCTCCGCCACGGTCATAGACCACGGCGTTGTCCGGCTCGGAAAGATCCACATAGACCTTCTGGTCATTCTGCGCCTCCGTCAGCATCACCCCGGACTGGGCAATGGCCGACTCCAGCGCCGCCTGATCAAATACCTCTTCGTACTGAGCCATCAGCGTCTGCCCCTCCTGCTGGAGCACGGTGAGCTGGTCTCTGGTCTGTACCGTCTGGGCGTAGATGCCGTCAAGCCGGCTGTAACTCAAGATGATCATCACCGCCATAAAGGCAGCGGCCAGAAAACCAACGGCAGGCAGGAAACTGAATTCCTCCCGAGGCCGAAGATTGACCTTGACTCTGGTATGTACCTGCTGCTGGGCGCCCTTCCTGGGCCGGACGAGGGGCAGCTCCTGAAGCTGGGGCCCACGGTCACGGCGGCGGGGAACGGCGTTGCCACGCTGGTATGTTTCTCTATGATAGGCTACATTGCCGTAAACGGCAGCCTGATTATGTCTTGCGGCAGAAGCCATGGAAAAAGCCTCATTTCATTTGTATCGCATCAGCATTTTTCACAGATGCGCAGCTTGGCGCTTCTGGCTCTGGGATTTTCAGAGATCTCTTTTGCTGAGGGTGTAATCGGTTTTCTGGGCGTCAGACGCACCTTAGGCATATTGCCGCACACGCACACCGGAAACTCCGGCGGACAAGTGCAGCCTCTGGCCGCCTCGGCCATGGCCACCTTGACGATGCGATCCTCCAGAGAGTGGAACGTGATGACGCACAGCCGCCCTCCCGGATTGAATCGGGGAATGACTGCCTCCATCGTGTCGGCAATGGCGCCCAGCTCATCGTTGACCGCAATGCGAAGCGCCTGAAAGCTGCGCTTGGCCGGGTGCTGCTTCTCCCGCAGCGCCTGCGCCGGCATGGCGGAACGGATGATGTCTACCAGTTCCAGCGTGGTGCGGATGGGTGCCTGTTCTCTTCTCTTGCAGATGGCGGCGGCGATGCGGGGAGAATAACGTTCCTCACCGTATCGGCTAAGCAAAAGGCGAAGCTCGTCCTCCGAGCTGTCGTTCACCACGTCAGCTGCCGTCAGCGTTTGCGTCTGATCCATGCGCATATCCAGCGGAGCATCCTTCATATAGGAAAAGCCCCGGCTCCCGTCGTCCAGCTGAGGGGAGGAGACGCCCAGATCCAGCAAAACGCCGTCTATCCGGTCGATCCCCAACTCGTCCAACACCTGGGGGATATGGCGAAAGTTGCGGTGAACAAGGGTCACTTTGCCGAACTCGGCGCCGAAGCGCTCCGGGGCGGCGTCCAGCGCCGCCTGATCCTGATCAATGCCGATGAGCCGCCCGGCAGTCAGCCTTGCAGCCACTTCACGGGCATGTCCGGCTCGCCCCAGCGTGCCGTCCACATAAATGCCGTCCGGCTTGATACGAAGTCCTTCCAGACACTCCTCTAAGAGAACCGGGCAATGCGTGAATTCAGCCATGTGCCGCCCAGCCTTTCTACCCCTAGATTTAGTCGTCGACAACCCCTTATTACCACGATATACAGTATAATTCTTTTGTTCCGAAATTGCAACCCCTTGTAACCAATTTTTCCTTAAATTTCTTCTGAGATTTCCCGCCAAACCGGATGTATTCCGCACCATTTGAACATTTTTGTGCAGATTAAGTTATCGTTTTTCCCGTTTCGCCGCCAAATTTTAAAGGAACGGAGCTGAATTATGTCACTTTCCATTTTGGGGGAGTTATGTCGCCCTGTGTCGTCTGTCACAGGCGGCGAAAGGCCGGCTCAGGTTCGATTCGAGCCAGCCTTTCTCTGCCGTGCGTTCCGTTATCGGCCCGTACCGGTACCGTTTACCGTCCGATTCATGCCGTTCTGAACGGTATCGGCAGCATTGTCCACGCCGTTGATAACGCCGTCTGCCGCCTGCTCCGCTCCGTTGACCACGCCGTTGGTCACGTCTCTTACCGCATCGGCAGCGCCGTCCATCACATCTCTTGCGCCCTCAGCCAGGTTGCCGGTGGCGGAACCCGTCTGATTGCTGTTCGACGGATTGGTGGCGGTCGTGGTTCGACCGGTGGTAGAGTTGGTCGTCGTCCCACCGGTGGTGGAGTTGGTGCCGCTCTGGTTTCCGTTCACGCCGTCGTCCTCTACCATGCCATTTTCATCGGCATCATAGAGGCCGTCGTCGGCCGCTCCGTTGTCCGCGGCAGTACCGTCCGCAACCTGATTTCCGGTACTGGTGCCCGTCCGGTTCACGTCGGTATCATCGGTACGCATGCCGCAGCCGGCCAGAGAAAACGCCATGACCAACGCCAGTGCTGTGACCCATCCTTTCATTTCATTACCTCCCTTTCAGTTCACCGCAGATGCTGTTCTGTCGGCTTTGTTAGTTTCCATCTGCAGGCGGAAAATACTCTGTGAAATCCTCGCCTGCTCTGCCAAAGTTTGCCGCATGTTGCTGCATTGATCCCTGGCAACAGACGATCTCTGCAATAAAAAAATAACAGACCGCATGACAGAAACGATTTTCCCATCACGCAGTCTGTTTTGTTGTCCGCTTAAAAATTCAGGTAAAACATGCAGTTTTCTCTCCGCAGCCTGCTCTCATGCGGACAGATCGGCCGAAATAGGCAAGCTCAGCCGCCGAATGCGGAGAACTTCTGATAGGTCTGATTGATCTGCATTCCGTCAGCAGGCTTGGACTGGTACCAGCCCCGGCTCTGGGCGGTCTGGAACAGCTGGCTCTGGATCTGCTGATCCCGATTGAGCAGGTCGAGGAATTTCTGACGCAGCTGAGGATTGACGCACTCGCCGGCAAACTCGTTGTAGTTGGTGCTCATCTTCTTCTCCATCAGCATGAGGTCGGTAATACGCTCCTGATCGTTCATTTGTGTCTCCTCCTTACTTCAAAAAGGTCAGCAGGGTGTTAAAGCTCTGCTGATGCTGCCCCGCGTGCTTGTTAAAGCAGTCCCGCAGGGTGTTCTCCTGTGTCTCTGCGGCAGCGGCCTGGTACTTACAGACGCAGACGTGCTCAAAATTCAGCTGGTCCTCCAGTGCTGCCAGTTCTTTTGTGGTCAGATTTGCCATGTGGATCATCTCCTTTATGATGGTAACGCTATTGTTTCCTCCTTTTCCAATTTCTATTCATTCAAATCCGGATAACCTGCCTCATTGAGTAAAAAAACCAGCTCTCCTCCCTCCACGCTTGCAAAGCAGAACAGAGGTACCAGCGGCACCGGCTGCCCCACTTGCCACAGATAGCTCAGCCTCCAGCGCTGCCCCATCTGCCGCCACCGGCCGCCACGGCTCTGCCGCACCGCACTGGCGATCACCGGGTCCCGGGGGCTGACGGGACTTCCGGCTGAGCCGGGAGTACTCTGCGCTGCCGGCCCGCCTTCCGACAGGAGTTCTCCCCAGATCTGACCGGTCAGTCCCTGCCGCTGCAGCTCGGAACGGCTGACCCGCTTTCGAAGCCGCCACCGCCCCTCCTCCGGCACCAGCGTTCCCAGAAGCAGGCCGCCGCCCCGCTCGCTGCGCAGCCACAGCTTCCGCATTCCCTGTCCCTGAACACACTCGGCGGAAAACAGCGTATGCAGCCCCTCCTCCTGCCGGAGCAGAATGCCCGCAGAAACGCCGTTTTCATACAGCGGCAGCCGTTCCTCCATACGATCACTTCCTTTGTGAGAGGCTATGCAATGGGCACACAAAAAAGAACCTCTGCCAAACGGCAGAGGTTCTTCAGCCTGTCAAAGAACCCCCTATTTTGCCATGGCAAAATAGGGGGTTCTAGTCTGAAGTGGAGCAAAAATTGCCGAGAAATATGAGAAAAAGGAGTT
>CACYLC010000010.1 GCA_902775105.1 Oscillospiraceae bacterium | reverse complement strand
GGGACACGACAGCATGTTTATGCAGATCTGGAACGACCGGGAGCAGACCATGGACACGCTGGAGGCCGTCACCGGCAACCGGGTGAACTACGCCATGAACACCATCGGCGGCGCCCGGAGGGACATTGACGACGACAAGCGGAAGCTGATCCTGGCTGCCATGGACGATCTGGAAAAGAAGATGGGTCCCATCACCCACTACCTGACGAGCGACAAGACGCTGGCCATGCGTACCAAGGGTGTGGGCGTGCTCACCACCGAGGACGCCATCCGGCTGGGTACCGTCGGCCCCCACGCCAGAGCCTCCGGCGTGGATATGGACGTCCGCCGGGACGCTCCCTATTCCTCCTATAACGACTTTGAGTTCGCCGTCCCCGTCCAGCAGTCCTGCGATGTCTACGCCCGTGTGGTCATCCGTGTGCTGGAGATCTACGAGAGCATTAAGATCATCCGTCAGGCGGTGGATCTGCTGCCGGAAGGCCCCATCAATCTGGGGAACAAAATGCCCAAGGTTCCTGCCGGCGAGTTCGTCGCCCGGCACGAGGCGCCCCGGGGGCATCTGGTCTATAAGGTCGTCACCGACGGCGGCCAGACCAACCACCGGATCAGCATCCATGTGCCGACGTTTAAGACGGCGCCCACCGTCCCCGTCATGCTGAAAGGCAACACCGTGGCGGACGCCGGACTGATCGTCGCCTCGATCGACCCCTGCTTCTCCTGCCTGGATCGGTGAGCCATGCACGAGCTGGCTATTACCCAGAGCATTTTGGACATTGCTGAAAACGCCGCCAGAGAGCACGGTGTGAAAAAGGTGCGGGAGGTACGCATCAAGATCGGTGACTATTCCGGCGTCGTCCCCCAGTGCATTCAGTATTACTTTGACCTCATCAGCAAGGGAACGGTGGCGGAGGGAGCCAAATTGAAGATGGAAAAGCTCCCCATCCTCATGCGCTGTGAGGAATGCGGCTGGCAGGGCGAGGTGGACAAGCACCACATCGAATGCCCCGCCTGCGGCGGGATCCGGCTCAGGTTGCTTCAGGGCAGAGAGTTTTATGTAGAGAGCTTGGAGGTCGATTGACGAGTTATGGAAATCAAAGTCATGCATCAGGTCATGGAGTGGAACGAGGACGTCAGCGACGCCGTCAAGGAGGAGCTGTCCCGCCACAACGTGTGCCTCATCAACGTGCTGGGCTCCCCCGGAGCAGGCAAGACCAGCACCATCGTGTCCCTCATCGACCGGCTGCGGGAGAGATACCGCATTGGCGTCATTGAGGGAGACATCGCCGGCCAGATCGACGCCGACAAAATCCATGCTCTGGGTCTCCCTGTCGTCCAGCTGGACACAGACGGAGCGTGCCACATCGAGGCCATGAGCATCCAGCATATCCTGACGGAATTTGAACTGGACAAGCTGGACGTCCTCTTTGTGGAGAATATCGGCAATCTGGTCTGCCCCGCCGAGTTCAACATCGGCGAGAGCTTTCGATTGGCGCTTTTGAGCATCCCGGAGGGAGACGACAAGGTGGAAAAGTACCCCCTGATCTTCGCCACCTCGGATGCGCTGGCCATGAACAAATACGATTTGAAAGAATACTTTGGATTCGACGATCAGCGTGTGGAGCGAAATGCCAAAGCCGCCAACCCCGACATTCAAGTCTTTCGGGTTTCCAGCAGAGACGGAATGGGGCTGGATGAGCTGACGGCGTGGGTGTCCAAGCGCATCGACGAAACCATTGCGAAATGAGAAAAGGAGGGAAAAACGTGCAGAAACCGTCTAAATTTCTCGTCTGGCTGTCCACCTTTATCTTCTGCTTTCTGTTCTGGCTGCTGCTGACCTGGTCCGTAGCGGCGAGAGAGCTGATTTTGGGCGGGATTGTCAGCGCCGTCGTCGCCGCCTTCTCCGGGAGGTTCCTGATCCATCATCAGGCGTTCTACTTATATAACCCGGTGCGGCTGGTGATCCTGATCTTCTACTGTGCCATCATCTTCCTGTGGGAGGTCATCAAGGCCAACCTCTCCATGGCAAAGCTGGTGCTCAGCCCCAAGCTGAAGTATGAGGCCGGCATTATCCGGGTGCCAGGCTCGGAGAAGATCAAGAGCGAATACGGCCTTGCCATGGTGTCCAACTGCATCACCCTGACCCCCGGCACCATCACCATGGATGTGGCCGAGGACGAGGATGGCAAAAACTACTACTACGTCCACTGGATCAACGTGGCCGAGTCCGACCGGGAAAAGGCGGGCGAGGCCATTAAGGGCCGGATGGAGCGCTGGATCGGGAGGATTTGGAAATGATCGAATTATTGATTGCCGCCATCATTTGCGTGGTGCTGAACCTGTTCCTGCTCTTCCGTATCTTCCGCGGTCCTACCGCCGCTGACCGGATGTGTGCCGCCGATGCACTGGATCTGGTCTCCGCTCTGGCGCTGGTGCTCTATTCCCTCTACACCGGACGGGCGATCTATCTGGATATTGCTCTGGTGGTGGCGCTTCTGGGTTTCGTGGGTACCGTCTTTGTGGCCCGCTATCTGGAAGGGAGGCTGTAAGCGATGCGTATTGCCATTGATATTCTGTTGGGGCTGGGCGTCTTTTTCATCCTTGTGGGTGTGCTGGGCGTCAATCGGATGCCCGACGTATTCGGCAGACTGCAGGCCTCTACCTGCATCGCCACCATGGGAACCATTTCCATCGTCATTGCCGGTATCCTCTATGCCATCGCAAATGCCGGAGAGACGGTTACTTACGTTAAGCTGGCGGTGCTCCTGCTGCTGGTCATGGGCACCAACCCCATCTCCAACCACGCTCTGTGCAAGGCAGCCTACAAGATGGGCGTGAAGCCTTCTAAGGAGCTGGCCATTGACGACTATAAGGAGGATGATCCGGAATGAATCTGAACGGAATTCTGGTATTCGTCCTGAATACCCTTGCCGTTGTCGGCGCAGTCGCCGCCGCCGTCGTGGCGGTGCAGGCGAAAAAGATGATCGACTCGGTCATTGCGCTGGCCGCCACCGGCTCCTTTATTGCGCTGGAGTTCATTCTGCTCCAGGCTCCGGACGTGGCCATTGCTGAGGCAAGCGTGGGCGCCGTCCTCTCCACCGTATTGTACATCATCGCCCTGCACAAGGTGAGAGCAGAGGAGGATGAGCAATGAGCGCAGGGAAGAAACTCTTTCTGACCATTTCGCTGGTCATCCTCCTTGCCTGCGGTGTCTATACCGCCATTCTCATGGCAGGGAGCGAGCCCACCTACGACGGCGCCGAGACCGACGTGGTGGCGCTGTACGAAAATCCCCAGGACTATGACAACACCAATGCCGACGGCGTGGCGTCCATCATCGTCAACGAGAATCTGGACAAGACCGCCGCCGAGAACGTGGTGTTCTCTGTGGTCTTTAACTTCCGCGGCTACGACACCATGGGCGAGAGCTTTATCCTCATCGCCGCCATTGCCGGTTCTCTGGTCATCCTCCGCAAGACGGCGGGGATGCAAACCGAATCCGCCGAGGGGAAGGAGGAAGAGGCATGAAGTCGAAATTCCGGAAAAAGAACATTATCGTCCGCTGTGCCGCCGATCTGTTCCTGCCCTTAGCCTGCGTGTTCGGCTGCTATGTGGTCTTTCACGGCAACACCAGTCCCGGCGGCGGCTTTCAGGGCGGCGTGCTGATCGCCAGCGCCATCCTGCTGGTCTTTTTGGGCTACGGCGGGGGCCGGGTGAAGGGCAGCTTCAGCGAACGGATGCTCCACAGCAGTGAGACGGTGGCGGAGATCATGTATGTGGTCATTGCCCTGATCGGCATTTTTACCGGTCTGAACTTCGCTGTCAACTTCGTCTTTGCCGGACACCGGTTCGAGACTAGTAACCTGATGAACGACGCCGTGGGCTATCACGTCATGGCCGGTATCGCCTGTCTCCTCATTCTGATGCTCAGCACGCTGGAGCCGGACGAGGACGAAAAGAACCAAATTTCCGCGGAAGGAAAGGAGGCCGATCCCAAATGATGATCGTCAACTTTATCGGCTCCTTTGCGCTGATCGTGCTCGGCCTTTACTGCATGGTGGCCAAACACAATCTGGTCAAAGTGATTATCGGCATGGGTCTGGTGGACTACGGCGCCAACCTGCTCATCGTCTCTGTCGGCTTCCATGCCGGCGGCACCGCCCCCATCTTCACCATTGCCGAGCTGACCCGGGCCAGCTTCTTCGTGGATCCCGTACCTCAGGCACTGACCCTTACCTCCATCGTCATCGGCGCCTGTACCACCGCCATGAGCCTCAGCCTTGTCATGATGCTGAGAAAGCAGTACGGCACCCTTGACACCAGAGAGATCAGGAGGTTGAACGGATAATGAACAGCTTTCTGCAAAACTTCCCCATTCTGGCGATTATGACGCTTTTTGTCGGGGCCTTTGTCACCTCTCTGGTGGGCCGCCGCAACGCCGTGGCTCGGAATGTGGTGGTGGCGATCTCCGTCACCGGAGCGCTTGCTATGATGCTGGCGCTCATCAAACCCGTCCTGCTGGACGGCCAGATCGTCGCCTACTGGCTGGGCGGCTGGACTCCCGTAGAGGGCTGGGCCATCGGCATCAGCCTTGAGGTGGACGCCCTGAGTCTCTTCTTCGGACTCATCGTCACCGTGGCTGTCTTTGTCTCCGGCATCTACTCCTTCACCTATATGAACCATGACGATTCCCTGGTGAATTACTACACCCTGTTTCTCATGCTCTCCGGCTCTGTGCTGGGTCTGGTGCTCTCCGGCGACCTCTTTAACATCTTCGTCATGATCGAGATCATGACCTTCACCGCCGTGGCGCTCACCGCCTTCCGCACCAGCTATGAGGGTGCGCTGGAAGGCGCGCTGAAGTATCTGGTGGTCGGTTCGCTGGGTTCTACTTCTGTGCTGCTGGGCATTGCCATGATCTACTCCCAGCTGCACACCCTGAATCTGGCGCAGATCGCCGCATTGATCCCCGGCCAGGGAGGCAACCTCGTCACCATCGCCGCCTTCGCCTTCCTCTTTATGGGCTTTGGCACCAAGGCGTTCCTGTTCCCCTTCCACCCCCTGGCCGCCGATGCCCACGCTGTGGCGCCCGCCTCCATCTCTTTGATGATTTCCGGTGTTCTGACCAAGTGCGGCGTGTACGGCATCATCCGGCTGGTCTACGTTCTCTATCAGAACATCAACACCCCCTTCGTGAGCTATCTGGTCACCGGCTTTGGCGCTGTCAGCATGTTCGTCTGCGTCACCATGGCCTTTAACCAGCACAACTTCAAGCGGCTGCTGGCCTTCCACTCCATCTCTCAGGTGGGCTATGTCATCACCGTGGTGGGTCTCGGCTCCGCCCTCGGCCTGAGCGCCGGCCTCTACCACGCCATGAACCACACCATCTTCAAGGGACTTCTCTTCCTGACTGCCGGCGCGGTACAGCATCAGACGGGAAGCCTGGATCTGGACAGTCTGGGCGGCCTTTCCAAGAAAATGCCCAAGACCACACTGCTGTTCCTGATCGGCGCCGCCTCCATCAGCGGCCTGCCCCCCTTCAACGGCTTTGCCTCCAAGTGGCTGATCTATCAGGCGGCCTTCCTCAAGGGCGTCTATGACGGCAACTTCTTCTACATCATGGTTGCGGTCGTTGCGCTGATCACCAGCGTCCTGACGCTGGCCTCTTTCGTCAAGGTGTCCCAGAGCGTCTTTTTTGGACAGCTCCCGGAGCAGTACAGGGAGGTCAGGGAAGTGCCTCTCGCCATGCGCCTTCCCATGTGGGTGCTGGCAGTGCTCTGCGTCGTCACCGGACTTTTCCCCAACTTTGTCCAGACCTATCTGCTCACCCCGGCGGTCAGCGCCGTAGCCAACCTGACGGCCTATATCGACTCCGCCATGGGCGCAGGCTACGCCGCCGCGCACGGGATCTATGTGAGCGGACTGACAGAGGTCCCCATTACCGGCGTGTGGAACCCGGTCTCCTGGCTGCTGCTCCTGTTCTGCGTCACCTGCGGCGTGGCTATTGTCGCCCTGCTGGCAAGCCCCAACGACAACAGCAAGCTGCACATTTCTTCCAAGGATGAAACTGCCGAAGAACGGGATGATAAGTATGAGTCCTTCTTCTCCGGCGAGGAGGCCCTCTACTCTCAGGTGGGCGGCAGCGACCTGTTCTGGGGCTTCAAGCACAGCTGGCGCAAGTATTTCAGCTTTATGCACGACTGGCACAGCGGCATTGTCAATGACTACACCCTCTACGGCGTGGTGGCCATTGCCCTTGTCCTGCTGGTCTGTGTGATCGTACTGTAAAGGAGGGGAAAAGAGATGACTGCACTGCTTTGGAACCTGTTTTACGTTCTGATTTTCCCCGGCCTGTTCTTCTGCATCCTCATGGGTATCCTGCTCTCCGGCCTCGACCGGATCTGGGTGGCCCGGATGCAGCGCCGTGTGGGTCCACCCCTGCTGCAGGGCTGGTATGACTTCCTCAAATGCTGCGGCAAGGAGACCATTGTCCCCCGCCACGCGAAAAAGGCGGTCTATTTCGCTGCCCCGGTGGTGGGCTTCGCTGCCCTCATTACCATTGCCCTGTTCCTCCCCGTAGTGGGCGGAAAGCCTGCCTTCTCCGGCACTGCCGATCTGGTGGTCATCCTCTATCTGCTCACGCTGGTCAGCGTCTGCATGATCGTGGGCGCCGCCGCCTCCGGATCTCCCTTTGCCGGCGTAGGTCTCAGCCGTGAGATGGTGGCCATGATCTCCTATGAGCTGCCCTTCGTCCTCGTCATTTTGGCCATCAGCAAGGTGACGCTGACCGCCGATTCCGGCCTTCCCATGACCTTCTCCCTTCAGGCGATTTGGGACTATCAGACGGTCAACGGCCCGCTGATCGCCCACTGGAGTCTGATCCCCGCCGCCATTGCCCTGCTCTTCGTCATCCCCTGTGAGGTGGGGATGCATCCCTTCGACATTGCCGAGGCGGAGACAGAGATCTGCGAGGGCACGCTCTCCGAGTACAGCGGACCTCCTCTGGCGGTATTCCGGCTCACCCACATGGTGAAGATGTACATCATGACCGCCCTGTTCTATGTCCTCTTCCTGGGAGGCATTTCCACTGGCATCGTGGCGGTGGATGTGGTAATCTTCATTCTGGTCTGCGTCCTGCTCACCTTTATCACCATGAGCCTGCCCCACGCCGCCTGCGCCCGGTTCAA
The DNA here is from genome assembly GCA_902775105.1 of Oscillospiraceae bacterium. Taxonomy (GTDB): domain Bacteria; phylum Bacillota; class Clostridia; order Oscillospirales; family Oscillospiraceae; genus Onthomonas. Next base: position 29,864 of record CACYLC010000010.1, on the reverse strand, counting down.
GGTAGAACAGGTCTTTCAGTTCTACTGGACTTTTGTGGCAGGATTGGCGCTGATCAGCCTGATTCTGGTCTGGCTGGGGCTGTAAGGAGGTTTGAGCCCAATGTTTGAAAAACTGATTGACAACAGCATGGCGAAAAGCCCTTGGATCTTTCACGTCAACGCCGGCTCCTGCAACGGCTGCGACATTGAGCTGGTCAGCGTGCTGACCCCCCGGTACGACGCCGAACGATTCGGTTTCCGCCTCACCGGAACGCCCCGTCAGGCGGATATCGTCGTCGTCAGCGGCCCCATCACCCTCCAGACCCGTGACCGTCTCAGGCGGGTGCTGGAGCAGGTGCCGGAGCCTTACGTGGTGGTGAGCCTTGGCTCCTGCCCTAAGTCCGGCAATGTCTTTAAGGGCAGCTATTCCATCGACGGTCCCCTGGACAAGTGGACCCATGTGGATGTGTCCGTGGCAGGCTGCACGCCCAAGCCGGAGGCCATCGTAGCCGCCCTTGCCAAAGCGACGGAGATTTTGAAAGAAAAGAGAAAGGAGATGCGAAAGTGATGCTTCCCTATCTCGGAAAAGCCATGACGAACCTGTTCCGCAAGCCCAGCACGGAGAAGTTTCCCGTTGGAGACGCTCCTCAGGCCGCCGAGCGGTATCGTGGGCGTATCTCCTATAACCCGGATGTCTGCGTCAACTGCGGTATGTGTATGCGGGTCTGCGCCCCTCAGTGTATGCACCGGGACATCGAGACGCTGGAAAACGGCGATCAGAAGATCACCTTTACCTTTGACCTTACCAGCTGCACCTTCTGCGGTATGTGCGCCGATTTCTGCTCCCGTCATTCCATCACCCTGACAGATGACTATATGATGGTGGGCACCCAGCCTGAGGACTTTATCGTCACCGGCTCCTTTATCAAAAAAGCGCCCCCACCCAAACCCAAGCTGACCCCGGAGCAGATCGCCGAGATGAAGGCCAAGGCGGAGGCCGCCAAGGCGGCAAAGGCTGCCGCCAAAGCAGAGGAACCCAAGGCAGATGCCTGACCTCTGCCGCATCCATCTGGAGATCGAGGGCATTGTGCAGGGGGTGGGTTTTCGCCCCTTTCTCCACCGGCTGGCGAGCAGATATGACCTTGCCGGCTGGTGCAGAAACACGGTGTTTGGGGTGGAGCTGGAGCTGGAGGGCGCGCCTGATGCCCTGACGCAGTTTTGCACCGCCCTGACCCGGGAGCCGCCGCCCCTTGCCCGCGTCAGTAAGGTGCGGATGACGGACGGTGCCGCCCCCACAGGGGAACCGGGCTTTCATATCCTGCAAAGCCGCAGAGCGGGAAGCCCCGACACCCTCATCAGCCCGGATATCGCCACCTGTCCGGATTGTCTCCGGGAATTGCGTACTCCCGGAGATCGGCGGTATCGCTATCCTTTCATCAACTGTACCAATTGCGGCCCTCGATTTACCATCATCAGAGAGCTTCCCTACGACCGGGCGCTGACCTCCATGAGGAGGTTTCAGATGTGTCCGGTCTGTCAGGCGGAGTATGAGAACATCGAGACCCGCCGCTATCACGCCCAACCGGACTGCTGCCCCAACTGCGGCCCGCAATTAAAACTCCTCACCCCTGAGGGAGAGGAGCACAGCGACCCCATCGCCGCCGCTCAGCAGATTTTGCAAGATGGCGGCATCGTGGGGGTTAAGGGTCTGGGCGGCTATCATTTGGCCTGCCGGGCCGATTTGCCCCGGACCGTAGCGGAATTGCGCCGCCGCAAACGGCGGGATGAGCGCCCCTTTGCCCTCATGTGCCGGGATCTATCCGTTGTAAGGCAATATTGCCTTGTCTCCCCAGACGAGGAGGCGAGATTGGGCAGCCCCAGAGCGCCCATCGTCCTGCTGAGAAAGCGCCCCGAAGCGCCCGAACTGCTCAGCGAGACAAGAGAACTGGGTGTTATGTTACCCTACACCCCCATTCACCATCTGTTGATGGAGCCATATGATCTGCTGGTCATGACCAGCATGAATGTCTCTGACCAGCCGGTGCGGTGTGACGTCGAACAGTTTCCGTGGCGGAGGCTGGCGGATGCCGTCCTGACCCATGACCGGGAGATCGTGAATCGCTGTGACGACACACTTCTCCGGGTCTTTCGGGGACGTGACTATTTCTTCCGCCGCAGCCGGGGCTATGCCCCGGAGCCGATTCACCTGAATGCGGACTGTACCGGCATTCTGGCCTGCGGAGCGGAGCAGAAGGGGAGCTTTGCCCTCAGCCGGGGGCAGAGCGCCTTCCTCAGCCAGCACATCGGAGACCTGAAGGACTGGGAGACGGTTCGGTTCTACGAGGAGCAGATCGAGCGCTTTGAACAGCGCTTTGGCGTGGCGGTGAGACGCCTTGCCTGCGATCTCCACCCGGACTATCTTTCCGCGGAATACGCCCGCAGGCGCAGTCGGGAGGGAGGACTGCCCCTTGTCCAAGTCCAGCACCACCACGCCCACATGGCCGCCTGTATGGGAGATAACGGCCTTGACGGAGACTGCATCGGCCTCATCTGGGACGGCACCGGCTACGGCACGGACGGAACCATCTGGGGAGCGGAATGTCTCGTGGGCGGCTATGCCGGGTTTCAGCGAACCGGCTCCATTCGGCCGATCAAACTCCCCGGCGGCGACAAGTGCGCCAGGGAGATCGGCCGCATCGCCCACAGTCTCTTGTGGGACGCCGGGCTGGGCGAACAAAGTCGGCATCCGCTTGCAAACCAGCTCACACAAATGCTGACATCTGACTTGAACTCTCCCGGATCCTCCGGCATGGGACGGCTCTTTGACGGCGTGTATGCCCTTGTGACCGGGCGGCAGACCGTCACCTACGAGGGGCAGGGCGCCGTCCTGTTGGAGGCCATGGCCTCGGAGGAAAAGCTGCCGCCCTACGACCTCACCTTTTACGAGGAGGACGAGCGCCGGACGCTGGACACCCGGCCGCTCATTGCCGCAATCATGGCGGATCGGGCGGAGGGAATGGAACCCGCGTCCATCGCCGTCCGTTTTATGGAGAGCCTTGTCTCCCTGGCGGTCGCCCACGCAGCATTTGCCAGAGAGAAAACCGGACTCTGCCGAGTCGTCCTCTCCGGCGGCGTGTTTCAAAACCGTTATCTCCTGTCCCGCGTGTCGGACGTACTGACGGAGGCAGGATTCGTGCCTTATTACCATACCCAGGTGTCTCCCAACGATCAGGGCATCGCCCTGGGGCAGACGCTGATTGCCGCCGGAGGAGGCGGAATTCCATGTGTTTAGCAGTACCGTTGAAGCTGACGAAAATTGACGGCAACGACGCCATCGGCGAATTGGAGGGCGTCCGCCGCAAAATCCGGGTGGATTTTCTCCACAACCCCCAGCTGGGGGACTACGTCATTGCTCACGCCGGCTTCGCCATTGAAAAACTGAACGAAAAGCAGGCGCTGGAAAACCTGAAAGCCATTCAGGAGGTGGCCGATGCTCTCTGAGGCCGCCTTCCGCCGCCCAAAGGGAGCGGAGAAGCTGCTCTCCGCCATCCGGGAGATGGACTTACCCGAGACCCGGCTCATGGAGGTCTGCGGCACCCACACCATGGCCATTGCCAAGTCCGGCCTCCGTCAGGTGTTGCCGCCCCATATCCGGCTTCTCTCCGGCCCCGGCTGCCCCGTCTGCGTCACGCCCTCCGGGGTGATGGACGAGATTCTGCGCCTCAGTGAGATCCCCGGTCTCATCCTCACCACCTACGGCGATTTGATGCGGGTGCCGGGGTCGGATCCGGAGGACAGCTTGCAGCGCCGCAAGGCACTGGGGGCGGACGTCCGCTGGGTCTATTCTCCCATGGACAGTCTGGACATTGCGGAAGAAAACCCGTCGAGACAGGTGGTTTTTCTTGGGGTCGGCTTTGAGACCACCGCACCCGGAACTGCGCTGTCGGTGCTGGAGGCAAAACGCCGGGGCTTGCGGAATTTCTCCATGCTCTGCCTGCTGAAACGGACAGAACCTGCCCTCCGGGCATTGATTGAGCGTCCGGACTTCCGGGTGAACGGCTTTCTCTGCCCCGGCCATGTGGCAACGATTCTGGGAGCGGACGCCTTTCGGTTTTTGCCGGAGGAGTACGGACTTCCCGCCGTGGTCTCCGGATTTGAGACGGGGGACTTGCTCTCTGCCATCTACCGTCTGCTCTGCCAGATTCGGGACGGCAGACCGGCAATGGAAAACGAGTACATTCGGGCGGTCTCGCCACAGGGCAACACCGCCGCCCAGCGGCTCATGGCCGATGTGTTGGAGCCGACCGCTGACATTTGGCGGGGGCTGGGGAACATTCCGGAGAGCGGCCTGGGCCTGAGGACAGAATTTCAGGACTACGACGCCGCCAAGCGGTTTGGCTTCCGGCCGCAGAACCGGGAGAACACCACCGGCTGCCGCTGCGGCGCGATTATCTGCGGTCAGCTCCGGCCTCAGGACTGCCCGCTGTTCGGCAGGCGCTGTCAGCCGGATCACCCCGTCGGCCCCTGTATGGTCTCCGGCGAGGGTGCGTGTGCGGCGGCCTATCATTATCGAAGAATCGAGTAACCATATGACGCAGGACATTATTACACTGGACTACGGCAGCGGCGGTCGCAAGACCAGCCAGCTTATTGAAGAACTGTTGCTCCCCGCCTTTCGGAGCGAAGCCCTCAACGCCCTGGGCGACGGGGCGGTGCTGCATCTGGGCGGCGATCTGGTCTTTTCCACCGACAGCTTTGTGGTCAGCCCCCTCTTTTTCCCCGGTGGAGACATTGGAAAACTGTCCGTCTGCGGCACGGTGAACGACCTTGCCATGTGCGGCGGCATTCCCCGGTATCTCAGCCTCTCCTTTATCATTGAGGAGGGTTTTCCGGTGGAGGATTTGAGACGTATTGTGACCTCTATTGCGGAAACAGCGCAAAAAGCAGGGGTGGAGATCGTCACCGGCGACACGAAAGTGGTCGAGCGGGGCAGGGGAGACGGCATCTATATCAACACCTCCGGTATCGGCACGCTGGCCTGCCCCGGCCTGTCTCCCGACAACATCCGAGAGGGGGATGCAGTGGTGATCTCCGGCTCCATCGGCGACCATGGAGCCACGGTGATGATGGCTCGAAACGGCCTTTTGGAGGGCAGTCCCCTCACTTCCGATTGCCAGCCCCTTCACAAGCTGGCGCAGGCAGCCCTCGATTGCGGCGGTGTCCGGGTGCTGAGAGACCCCACCAGGGGCGGTGTTGCCACGACGCTGAACGAGTTTACGGAGGCGCGAGACTTTTCTGTGGAGCTGGAATCCGACGACCTTCCCATCCACGCCCCGGTGCAGGCGGCCTGTGACCTTCTGGGTTTGGATCCGCTTTACTGTGCCAACGAGGGCAAGCTGCTGGCGGTGGTCGCTCCGGACAAGACGGAGGCTGTGCGGAATGCCCTGCGGAATACCCCCGGCGGGGCGGAGGCGGCGGTCATCGGCCGTATCACCCGGAGAGCCCCCGGGAAAGTGATCTTAAACACCTTCCTCGGCGGAGGCCGGGTGCTGAGTAAATTGACGGGAGCCCAACTCCCCAGAATATGCTAAATAAGGCGGTGTCAATCATGCAAACCAACACGAAAATTTCCATCACCAAGGACGAGATCATTCCCACCGCGCAGAAGATGCGGGACGAGGGCCGACTCCTCATTATGATCCACGGCCATCTGAACAAGGAGAACCAGCCCGTCATCACCTATGACTACTCTCTGGGCGCCGAAGTGGCCTCCTACGAGGTGGTGGGCGAGTCCGTTGTCCCCTCCATCGAACCGATCTACTCCGCCGCCGCTGAGTGGGCGGAGCGGGAGATCACGGAGCTGCTGGGCTTCACCTTTGAGGGGCTGGACACCAGTGAGCGTCTGTTCCTGCCGGACAACATGCTGGACGGTCAGGGACAGATTCTGGTCACGCCCATCAACGTGCTGCGGGAGCAGAACAACCTCAACTGAGGCGGGAACACAAAACCACCCTCCGATCGACCCAAATGGGGATCGGAGGGTGGTTTGCAATAGAACTGCGCTATGGGAGGGACGGGCGATGTTTCGTGAGATAGGCGTAGGGGCCGTTCACGAACGGCCCGTGACGTTAAAATCAATCGTCCTCTTCCTTTGCCGCATCATACATCACAGGGGAGGAGCGGCGAGCGGTGGAGGCGGCAGTACCTGCGCCCATGCCGGCCACAGAGCGGAACTTGGCCCGGGACTGACGGATCTCATTGAGGGCGACGTTGACAGCGTCCTCGGTGCGGCGCATGGCGTCCTCACAGTAGGTGTTGGCGGCAGCCTTCAGGTCATTTGCCCGCTTCTCCGCCTCGGCGGTGGTGCGGGCGGCCTCGGCACGAGCCTGACGGACGATCTCATGCTCGTCGATCAGCTGCTTGGCACGATCCAGCGCCTGCTGACGGATGCGCTCAGCGTCAGTCTTGGCGCCGTCCAGATACTCGTTGCGCTGGGTGATGAGCTTCTTGGCCTCACTCAGTTCCGCGGGGAACTTGTTGCGGATCTCGTCCAGCAGATCCAGAGCGTCATCACGGTTGATGCGGCAGGTACCGCCAAGACCGCCTCTTGCGTCGTCGATCATACGATAGAGGCTGTCCAGCAGATCGGTTACTCCATTTGCCATCGGTTTTCATCCTTTCTGTGGTCTGGGTCGGTTATCTCCGCCCCAGTTGATCTTCCATTCGAGTCTGTACCTCTTCTGCGATCTCGTCGGGGACGAAGTCAGTGAGGGGTACATGGTACATAGCCAGCTCTTTGGTGATGCTGGAGCTGAGATAGGTGTAGTTCTGACGGGCGGAAAGGAACATGGTCTCCAGACCGGGATTCAGCTTGCGGTTGATCATCGCCATCTGAAACTCCTTTTCGAAGTCGGAAAGCGCCCGCAGTCCCTTGACCACGCAGCTGGCATGTTTCGTCTTGGCGTACTCCGCCAGCAGCATGGAGGAGGCGTCGATCTCCACATTGGGGAGATCTGCTGTCACCTTTTCAAGCAGCTTCACCCGCTCCTCGTGGGTGAAAAGTCCCGTTTTCTCCGAGTTCACCATGACACAGACGATGAGCCGGTCAAACTGGGCGGCGGCCCGCTTGATAATATCCAGATGTCCCCGGGTTACCGGGTCAAAGCTGCCGGGATAAATGGCGATACTCATTCTGTTCCATCCTTCCGGTATAGCGTCACTTTGATCTTTCCATACCGATAGGATCTGTCTTTGCGATATGGAGGGGAAAGGGGCGGCAATTCCTTTTCCACCCTGCTTTCACAGATGATTATACCATTTTCGGACAGTATGTCAATCTCAGCGATGGTTTTTAATGCATTTTCCAGCAGATCCGTGTCGTAAGGAGGGTCTAAAAAGATGAGGTGGAACTTCTGCCGCTGACTTTTCAGGCACTGGAGGGAGTCTCCCTGCACCACCCTTGCCCGGTCGGCAAGATGGGTGGACTGTACATTTTTGCGGATGACGGAAATGGCGTCCCGGCGCTGATCTACAAAAAGGCACTGCTCTGCGCCCCGGCTGAGGCACTCAATGCCCAACTGACCCGTACCGGCAAAGAGATCCAGTACCCTTCTGCCCTCAATGTCAAACTGGATGGCGTTAAAGACACCCTCCTTCACCCGGTCGGTGGTGGGGCGGGTCTCCATGCCCTCCAGCTCTGCCAGACGCTTTCCTCTGGCGGTTCCTGTGATGACTCTCATGTTGCGTCCTCTCCTTTGTCGTCAGGGTGAAAGTGCAGATAGACCTCCCGTGCGGCATTTTTCGGAATGACCTCTCCCAGTTGGGCTTCCGTGGCGCTGCGGATGGCCTTCACCGTCTTAAAGTGTTTCATCAGCTTTTGACGCCGCACCTCGCCCACGCCGGGAATGGTCTCCAAAGCGGAGGCGATGGTCTGTCTGGCGTGGCTCTCCCGGTGGAAGGTGATGGCGAAACGGTGGGTCTCCTCCTGAATGCGGCCGATCAGGCTGAACAGCGCCTGATTCTGCTGAATACCGATCTCATTGCCGCTGGGAGCCACCAGTGCCCTCGTCCGGTGCCGGTCGTCCTTGACCATGCCAAAGACGGGGACAGAAAGTCCCATACCCTCAATGACCGCTACTGCCACATGCACCTGGCCCAGACCGCCGTCCATGAGGATGAGGTCGGGGAGATCGCCAAATTTCTCGTCGCCGTCCAGATAGCGCTTAAAGCGCCGGGTCAAAACCTGCTCCATGGAGGCGTAGTCGTCGGGGTGCTCCATGTCCCGGAGTTTAAACCGGCGATAATCCCGCTTCAGGGGTTTTCCGTCCACAAACACCGTCATGGAGGCCACGATATTGCTGGAGCCGGTGTTGGAGATATCGTAGGCCTCAATGCGCTTGGGGGCATTTTTCAGACTTAAGGTGCGTCCCAGCAGCTCCATCAGCTTGCTCTGCCGCTCCTGGGCGGAGGTGGCCCGCTCTGCTTCATCCAGCGCTGTCCGCTCAGCTAATTGCACCAGATTCACCCGGTCGCCACGCTTGGGAACGGTAAAAGCGACCTTGTGCTCTGCCCGCTGGGTGAGCAGCTCCCCCAGCTCCCCGGCGTCCTCAAAAGCGCTCGGCAGCAAAATCTCCCGGGGCAGGACGCTTTTGTTCAGATAATACTGCTTGACAAGGGCAGAGACGATCTCCTCTGTGGCCGCCTCCGCCGGGGTGGGCATGATCTCGGTGTCCCGGTCGGTGAGGGAGCCTTTCAGGAAGTGGAGCACCACAAAGCAGCTCTTGGCGGTGCCTCGATAAAAGCCAACCACATCGGTATCTGCCCGGGAGGAGGCCACCACCCGCTGACGGGTACCCAGCAGCCGGATGGCCTGCAGGCGGTCCCGCAGCTCTGCCGCCGCTTCAAAGCGAAGCTCTTCCGAGGCTTTCAGCATCTCGGCAGTCAGCTCCTGCTCTACCTGAGAAAATTTGCCCTCCAGCAGCCGGACGGCCTGTCCGATGCGCTCCCGGTAGTCGGTCTCCGTCAGCTTTCCCATGCACCAGCCGTCGCAGATGCCCAAATGGTGGTTGAGACAGGGACGCTCCTTGCCAATGTCACGGGGGAACTGCCTGCGGCAGGTGGGGAGGCGCAGGGCGTTGCAGATGGCCTTGATGCTCTCTGCCGTGGCAGAGCGTCCCCCATAGGGGCCGAAGTAGCGGGCGCTGTCCTTGGCCGGCTTGGAGGCCATGGAAAAGCGGGGGTAGGCTTCGCTGGACAGCCGGATATAGGGATAGCCCTTGTCGTCCTTGAGGAGGATGTTATAACGGGGCTTGTGCCGCTTGATCAGGGAGTTTTCCAGCACCAGCGCCTCAAACTCGCTGGAGGCCAGCAAATAGTCAAAGTGGTCGATCTGGGCGACCATGGCTCTGGTTTTGGCGTTGTGGCTGGCAAGGTCGGCAAAGTATTGGCTGACCCGGTTTTTCAGCGCCCGGGACTTGCCCACATAGATGACCTCTCCGGTTTCGTCCATCATAATATAGACTCCCGGCCCCAGGGGAAGGGAGTGAGCCTTTTGTTTCAGTTCCTCTCTGGTCATATCGTAGCCTCATCTATATGGAGAAAAGAGCACCGCAGCTTTGCGGTGCTCTTTGGGTTGCTCTGTCAAAAATTAGCGATCCAGCCCATTGGCCAGCAGCTCGACCAGACTGTCCACAGCCTCGACCTCATCGACACCGTCGGCGATCAGATTGATCGTGGTGCCCTGAACGACGCCCAGAGACAGGACGCCCAGCAGGCTCTTGGCGTTGACACGGCGCTCGTCCTTTTCCATCCAGATAGAGCTTTTGAACTCATTGGCCTTCTGGATAAAGAACGTGGCGGGACGGGCATAGAGGCCAACTTGATTATTGACAACGGCTTCCTTCACGGTCATAAGAAACACCCTAGCCTTCCATTACAAATGATAAAACATTGTAACAGATTTTTAATTCTCACGTCAACGTCATTTTTACCAAATTATCTGTGGTTTCCGCCGTGGAGGGGAGTTTTTGTGTATAAAACGGGGGACAGCTTTTCATTTTAGCTCCACGATCGTCACGCCGTTTTCTCCCTCGCCGAAGCGGCCGGGGCGGAAACTCCTGACGTATTTGCTGGTGCGGAGATGCTGCTGTACCGCCTTGCGCAACGCCCCGGTGCCCTTGCCGTGGATAATGGTGACAGATTTCAGCCGTGCCATCACCGCATCGTCCAAAAAACGGTCGATCAGCCCCTCACATTCGTCGGTCATCATGCCCCGGATATCCAGCTCCGGGCTTGCCCCTTCTGAACGTACCTGACGCTGGATGCGGCTGACCATGACCTGAGCCTGCACCTTGGCGTTGGTCTTGGGCTGTTCGATGACCCGAACCTCATCCTGCTTGGCGGTAACGGTCAGAATGCCCGCCTGGAGACGCAAGGTGCCGTCTTTATTTACCGAGATGACCTGCGCCTTCGTGCCGACCTTCAAAAGCTCCACGGTATCGCCTGCCTCCGCCGGGCGGGTGGGGGGAAGGGACTCCTTTTGGGTGCGGGAGAGTTTTTCCTCCGCCTTGTTGATGTTCCGGCGGAGGTCTGCCCGGCGCTGGTTCTCGTCCTCGGCGGCGCCCTCCTTCCGCTGGCGCTTTTTCATCTCGTCCAGCTGGTGGAACACCTGATTGGAGACGGTACGGGCCTCCTGCAAAATCTCCTCCGCCTCTTTCCGGGCGGATTCTGTCATTTTAAGCCGCTGAGACTCCATCTCCCGGCGGTATTCCGCAGCCTTGGCGGCATCGGATTCCATGGAGCGTTTTAATTGCTCCGTCTCCAGCTTGGCCTGCTCCATCTCCTGCCGCTGCTGTTCCAGACGGGAGAGGACGTCCTCAAATTGGACGTTGTTGCGGTCGATGCGGCCGGCGGCGTTTCGAATGATATGCTCCGGCAGTCCCAATCGCCGGGAGATGGCAAAGGCGTTAGACTTGCCGGGGATGCCAATGAGCAGGCGATAGGTGGGCTTTAAGGTCTCTACGTCAAATTCGCAGGAGGCGTTTTCCACTCCCGGCTCTGTCATGGCGTAGGTTTTCAACTCGGCGTAGTGGGTGGTGGCGGCCACCTTTGCCCCCAGACTCCGGGCCTCCTCGATGATGGCCACAGCCAGCGCCGCGCCCTCCACCGGGTCGGTACCGGCGCCCAGCTCGTCAAAGAGAATGAGGGTGCGCTCGTCCGTCTCCTCCAAAAAGTCCACGATATTGGTGATGTGGGAGGAAAACGTAGAGAGCGACTGCTCAATAGACTGCTCGTCGCCAATATCCGCCAGCACGCTGCCGTAGACGGGGCAAAGGCTGCCGTCCGCCACCGGAAGCTGGAGGCCGCACTGAGCCATCAGCACCAGAAGGCCGATGGTCTTGAGCGTTACCGTCTTGCCGCCGGTGTTGGGGCCGGTAATGACTAAGGTATCGAAGGTCAGACCCAGATTGACGTCAATGGGCACTGCTTTTTTTGCGTGGAGCAGGGGGTGCCGTGCCTTGATGAAGCGGAGGGAGCCGTCCGTCGTCAGCTGAGGCGGCAGCGCCTCCATTTGGCAGGCCAATTTCGCCTTGGCAAAGATGAGGTCGAGGGAGACCAGCAGACCGTAATCGTCCAGAATGTCCTCCCGGATAGCGGCGGCCTCGTTGGAAAGCTCCGCCAAAATCCGGGCGATCTCCTTTTCCTCCCTGGCGTACAGCTCCCGCAGCTCGTTGTTGGCCTTCACCGCCCCCATGGGCTCCACAAAGAGGGTGGAGCCGGAGGCGGAGATGTCATGTACCAGCCCCGGCACGCTGCCCTTGCACTCCGCCTTTACTGGAACCACGAACCGGTTGGAGCGGATGGTAATAATGGGCTCTTGCAGATATTTTGCGGAGGAAGAGGCGATCAGATGCTGCAGAACCTCTCTCGCCTTGCCGGAGGAGAGACGGATCTTCCGGCGGATGTCGGCAAGCTCGGAGCTTGCGTTGTCGGCGATCTCCTCCTCGGAGAGGATGGCGCCGAAGATTTTGCCCTCCAGATACGGATTGACCCGGAGGGAGCGGAACAGGGGAGCGAGACAGTCCGTCTCCTCCTGCTCACTCTGGCAGGACTGGGTCTCTCTGGCGCAGCGGAGGACACTTGCAATGTCCAGCAGCTCCCTCGGGTTCAGGGCACCGCCCAGACCTGCCCGCTGAAGGGCGGCCGCTACGGGCTTTAAGTCCCCAAAGCCGGGGGCATTGCCCCGGTTGGACATGGCGACAGCGGCGGCGGTCTCTGCCTGAAGATGCTGTACGTCCTCCAAATCGGTGGAGGGGCGGAGGGAGAGCGCCCGCTCCTTCGCCTCCTGACTCACCGCCTCGTGGGATAACAGCTCCAGCACACGGGGCAGCTCCAATGTGCAGATGGATTTTTCAAATCGTTCGGTCATGGTTGTATATCCTATTTGTTGTGGTAAATTTACGTTGGATGATTGTCAAATTTTTGTTATCGGCGGGCGACCACGGGTCGCCCCTACCCGTTTTATAAAGATTTACCAATCATGGGGTAGGGGCGATCCTTAATCGCCCGTCCTGCCGTTATTTGCGATTTTGAAATGCGGTCATCGGCGCTTGCAGCTCCTTATAATAGTCCAGCGTCCGGTACCCCCGCTCGGTCTGGGTCAGCAGATACGCCTCGCAGACGTCTCCCAACTGGGTCATAGAACCCTCGTCCAGCCGGAAGGAGAGCAGCTTTTTGCCGGGGCAGGATAAAATATGCCGCATGGCGGAGAGCACCTCACGAGACAGGGGCATGGAGATGCCGTCTCCTGCTTCCCCGCTGCATTCGGCGCAGTGGAGCACGCCCTGGGTCAGGTTGAGCCGGGGCACGTCCGGTTCCCGGTCGCAGACAGCACAGCCGTCCAGCAGCGGCTCAAATCCGGCGAGACTCATTGCCCGCAGCTCAAAGGCGGCCTTGACCTGCCCTAACGGCTTATCCAGCTGGTCGAGGGCGTAGAGGCAGTTGAGCAGCAGCGGCAGCAGCTCGTCCGCCGGGCTCTCCTCCCGCACCACGCTCTCCAATATCTCCGCAAAGTAAGAGCCCAGCGCCAGCTTGTCCAAATCGCTGCGCAGAGAGCGGAATTCCAGCTCCACCGCCGCCTCCGTCACCGTCCAGCGACCCCGGAACTCGGAGAGGGTCATCTCCGACCAGACCAGCAGCTGGCAGGCGGCGGAGAGACCGTTGCCCTTTTTCCGGCAGCCTCTGGCCTGTACGGTAATGCGCCCCAGATCGGGGGTGAGGACGGTCAGGATCTTATCCGACTCCTTGTAATTGGTCTCCCGCAGGACAATGGCCTTCGTGGTGACGTGCATGATGTACCTCGCTCAGCCCCGGCGCGCGCTGTCGCCGGAGCTTTTCTCTTTTTGGTCGGACTGCCGCTCCTTTGCCTTTAAATAGGTATAGGCCTCCGGCATGCCGGTGGCGAGGAACAGCTTCCAGTTTTCAGAACGGTCTTCTTTCATGGTTGTGCCCTCCATAACCTTAGTTTGTTACGAAGGGCGTCGATTTATGACTGGAAATTTAAAACAGCGCCCGTACCAAAATCCCCAACACCAGCAAATGCACCGGGTAGAAGATGTAGAAGAACCACTTTCCGCCCCGGCCCCGCTTGCCGTTGTAGAGTAGGGTGAGCAGCAGACCGATGATGGCAAAAATCTCGATCCAGTTGTCTCTGAAATAGCAGTGACCTACAATGGCAAGGCAGCCCATGAGACACTGAAACAGGCGGCGCATTTTGTCCGGCTCCTGCCGGACTGCCGCAGTGCCGTCCGCCCCGGACTCCGTACGGCAGGGAAGCCCTCTGCCGATGCCGAGGGCGACAATGAGAGCGACGCCGGAGACGTCGTAGTCTGTACAGAGGAGGTTTGCCGCAAAGCAGGCAGGGAGAGCGGCGACCACGGCGGCAGGATACTCCGCCCAGCGGGGCAGACGCCTTGCCAGCGCATCCCACAGCCACAGGGCGCAGAGACCGAGAAACAGGGTGAAGAACACATTCTGACTGGTAAACTCCAAAATGCCGCCCAGACTGTATGGACTGCGCTCCGGCCAGTTGAAGGCGAGGTCAAAGGGGATTTCCGCAATGAGGGCGAACAGCCCCAGCCGCAGCAGATACTTTCCCCGACTCCGTGTGTGGCAGAATCCCTCTGCCAGCAAAAAGCAAAAGATGGGAAAAGCGATTCGGCCCACGGAGCGGACGTGGTAGTAGGTCATCAGCATATCGTTGGTGGAGTTTGCGTAGTACATCTGCAAAACCAGCGTCGCCCCCACGTGGTCGATGAGCATGGTGACAATGGCAATCCACTTCAGGGCATTGCCGGTCAGCCCCTTTCTCTCAGTCGTGGGCATGGCTCAGTCCTCCGTAAAGCCAAAGGAACGGATGAGGCCGGGGTTGTCCCGCCAGTTCTCCTTCACCTTCACCCAGGTCTGCAGATAGACCTTGGCGTCCAGAAATGCCTCCATGTCCGCTCTCGCCTCGGAGGAGATCTGTTTCAGCGCGGCGCCCTTTTTGCCGATGATGATGCCCTTGTGGCTCTCCTTTTCGCAGTAGATGACCGCCTCGATGTCGATGACCCCGTTGGGACGCTCGTGGAATTTCTCAATGGAGACCGCCGTGCCGTGGGGGATCTCCTTGTCAAGCCGGCGGAGCATCTTCTCCCGCAGCATCTCGCCCACAATCTGACGCTCCGGCTGGTCCGTGAAGGCGTCCTCCGGGAAGTACCACGGGGACTCCGCCTGATAGGACTCCAGCAGGTCAAAGAGCTGGTCGATGCCGTCCTTCTGCCTGGCGGAGATGAGAACGACGTGGTCAAATTGGTGGCACTTCTGATAGGCGTCAATGACGGCCAGAAGCCGCTCCTTCTGCTCCACCTTGTCCACCTTATTGATGACAAGAATGGAGGGGACGCCCAGCTGTGTCATTCGCCGCATCAGTTCCTGCTCCGGGTCGCCGGGGTTAGGGATGGGTTCCACCACCAGAACCGCCACGTCCACGTCCGCCACGCTGGAGCGGGAGACGTTGTCCATATATTCGCCCAGGCGGGTGCGGGCACGATGGAGGCCGGGAGTGTCGAGAAAGATATACTGCGCCTTGCCCTTTGTCACAACGCCGGTGATCCGGTTGCGGGTGGTCTGGGGCTTGTCGGAGACAATGGCCACATTCTCACCCACAAGGGCGTTTAAGAGGGTAGACTTGCCCACATTGGGGCGTCCTACAATGGCGATCATGCTGCAGGTTGTGTTTTCCATGGTAATACCTCGGCGATTATGATTAGGGACGCATGGCAAAATTGCAATTCGTATGGGACGGCGTCCTCGACGTCCCGTTTCGGAACTTCGGCAATCAACGGCGGGACGTCTGGGACGCCGTCCCGTACGCATCGTTTTGCATCATGTGCTGCTCACCGCCCGTACTTCGTCCCCTCCACATAACCGAAGGGAATCAGCGACACGTCCTCCGGCAGGACAAAGGGATCGGGCAATGCGCCCTTGGCCGCCACACAGCGGTTGATGGGCACGCCTTCGGCGTGGAATTTGGCTTCATAGTCCGTCATGACCCCCTGCACCCCGTCTGCGTGAAGGTCGTTTGTGACCTCGCTGAGCCGATATCCTGCAGCGGGAAACTGGGTGAGAGAGAAGTCAAAGAGGGGACGGTTGTCCGTCTTGAAGTGGATCTGACCTCCGTCCCGCAGCACCTCCCGGTAGGACAGGAGAAAGCCGGCATGGGTCAGCCGCCGTCTGCAGTGCCGCTTGGAGGGCCAGGGGTCGGAGAAGTTCAAAAAGATGCGGTCAGCCTCACCGGGGGCGAAGATCTCCCCCAATTTGGCAGCATCGGCGCAGATGAAAAAGACGTTGTTCAGCTCCAGCGCCGCCGCCTTTTCCATGGCCATCACCATGGCGTCCGCCACCCGTTCCACGGCGATGAGGAGAATGTTGGGATTGCGCCGGGCGGTCTCGGCGGTAAAGGTGCCCTTTCCGCAGCCGATCTCGATCCAGACCTCCTTTGCCTCCGGATACAGGGTACGCCAGCGGCCGCGCATCGTCTCAGGCTCCCTCACCTGAAAGGCGGCGCAGCGCTCCATCCGGGGGATCAGGTTCTTTTTTCTTCTCATTCGCATAACGATTATCCTCGTTTTCTTTGTTTTTCCCATCATATCACAAGATATGCCCTCCCGCAAGCAAAGAAAGCGGAAAGAAAAGAGAAGGAGATGGTTCAGGACGGTCAAAACACACAAAAAAAGAAAAAAATCCGGACGGATTTACTCTTTTTTTGTTGATTGTCTCCGAATGGGGTTTGCGTTACAATAACCATGAAGCGTTTTTTGTGATGAAGAGAGACTGAAAAACGCCAAGCATCAACCCAATCGAATACAAGGAGGAAGGAAAACCATGAAAAAGTTACTCGCTCTGATTCTGGCTCTGGTTATGTCCCTGTCTCTGGTGGCCTGCGGCGGCAGCAGCAATGATACTACCGCTGAGCCCGCTGCAGACAACACCTCTGCCAACGACGAGACCGAAGCCCCCGCTGCCGAGGAGGAGACCGAGGCTCCCGCTGACGAGACTGAGGCGCCTGCCGCCGCTGACGTCAAGGTCGGCTTCATTTACCTGCACGACGAGCAGTCCACCTACGACCTGAACTTCATGAACGCCGCCAAGGAGGCCTGTGAGGCTCTGGGCATCGAGTACGTTCAGAAGGTGGGCGTTCCTGAGGGCCAGGAGTGCTATGAGGCCGCTATGGATCTGGTGGACGAGGGCTGCAACCTTGTCTTTGCCGACAGCTTCGGCCATGAGGACTACCTGATCCAGGCTGCCAAGGAATGCCCCGATGTGGAGTTCTGCCACGCTACCGGCACCAAGGCGCACACCGAGGGTCTTGCCAACTACCACAACGCCTTCGCTTCCATCTATGAGGGCCGTTACCTTGCCGGTATCGCTGCCGGCCTGAAGGTCAAGGACATGATCGACAGCGGCGAGATCACCGCAGATCAGGCCAAGCTCGGCTATGTCGGCGCCTTCACCTACGCCGAGGTCATCTCCGGCTACACCGCCTTCTTCCTGGGCGTCCGCTCTGTTGTTCCCGAGGCCACTATGGAAGTCACCTTCACCGGCTCCTGGTATGATATGGCCCTGGAGACCGAGGGCGCTCAGAAGCTGATCGACGACGGCTGTGTCCTCATCAGCCAGCACGCTGACTCTCTCGGCGCTCCCTCTGCCTGCGAGGCCGCCGGTGTTCCCAACGTCTCCTACAACGGCAGCACCATTGATGCCGGCCCCAACACCTTTATCGTGTCCTCCCGCATCAACTGGGAGCCCTACTTTGAGTACATCATCACCTCCGTCCAGAACGGCGAGGCCATTGCCGACGACTGGACCGGCACCCTGTCCACCGGCTCTGTGGAGCTGACCGACGTCAACGGCGCTGTGGCTGCCGAGGGCACCGCTGAGGCCATTGCCGAGGCAGAGGCCGCTCTCGAGGACGGCAGCCTGCACGTGTTTGACACCTCCGCCTTCACCGTGGACGGCGCCACTCTGGACAGCTATCTGGCCGACGTGGACACCGATCCCGCCTATGAGTCTGACACCGAGGTCATTGCGGACGGCTACTTCCATGAGTCTGAGTTCCGCTCCGCTCCTTACTTCGACATCCAGATCGACGGCATTACGCTGCTGGATACCGCGTTCTAATCACTTTAACTTCAAAAGCTCCCGGCTTGCCGGGAGCTTTTGGAATTTATTGGAAAGAAAAAACGGGAAGCCCGCTTTTGCGTTGCCCTTTGGGGCATTTTGTGCTACACTTGACATAGCGAATTACGGCGAATCATGTAAAAACAGGAGCGTGGAGTCTATGGGCGAACAGATCCCCGCAGTAAAGCTGCGGAACGTCACCAAGACCTTTGGTTCTATCACAGCAAACAGCAAGGTCTCTCTTGAGATCTATCGGGGCGAGATCCTGTCGCTGCTGGGCGAAAACGGCAGCGGAAAGACGACGCTCATGAATATGCTCTCCGGCATCTATTTTCCGGACGAGGGCGAGATTTTCATTCACGGCAAAGAGGTGGTCATCCGCTCTCCCAAGGACGCCTTTGATTTGGGCATCGGCATGATCCACCAGCATTTTAAGCTGGTGGACGTGCTCACCGCCGCGGAGAACATCGTCCTCGGCTTAAAGGGAAAGCTGGATCTGAAGGCAGCGTCGGAGAAGATCCGGGCGATCTGTGACGCCTACGGCTTTGAGGTCGATCCCAATCAGAAGGTTTACGATATGTCTGTGTCTCAGAAACAGACCGTGGAGATCGTCAAGGTGCTTTACCGGGGTGCGGATATCCTGATCCTGGACGAGCCCACCGCTGTGCTGACGCCTCAGGAGACGGACAAGCTCTTTGCCGTGCTGCGCAATATGAAGGCGGACGGCAAGAGTATTATCATCATCACCCACAAGCTGCAGGAGGTGCTGGACATTTCCGACCGGGTGGCAGTCCTGCGCAAGGGCGAGTACATCGGTGACATGGCCACCGGCCAGGCGGATGCCCAGAAGCTCACCGACATGATGGTGGGCAGGAGCGTAGCGCTGAACATCCAACGGCCCGACGCGGTGGATCCCAAGCCGCGCATCGAGGTAAAGGGTCTGACGGTACACAGCGCAGACGGCATCCTCAAGCTGGACAATGTGTCCTTTACTGCAAACTCAGGGGAGATCCTGGGCGTGGCGGGCATCTCCGGCTGCGGACAGAAGGAGCTTCTGGAGGCCATCGCCGGCCTGCAGCCCGTGGACGGGGGCAGCATCCGCTTTGTCTCTGACGACGGCACCCGGGAAGAGCTGGTGGGCAAGGATCCTCTGAGCATCGCCGATATGGGCGTGACGCTTTCCTTTGTACCGGAGGATCGTCTCGGCATGGGGCTGGTAGGCAATATGGATCTGGCGGGCAATATGATGCTCCGCTCCTTCCGCAGCGGGCACTCCCCGTTTGCCGACCGCAAGGGGCCCCACAAGCTGGCGGAAGAAGTGGTGGAGGAGCTGGAGGTGGTGACGCCCAGCATTGAGACGCCGGTTCGCCGCCTCTCCGGCGGCAATGTCCAGAAGGTTCTGGTGGGCCGTGAGATCGCCTCCAGCCCCACCGTCCTGCTCACCGCTTACGCTGTCCGGGGACTGGACATCAATTCTTCTTATACCATCTACGACCTGATTAACCGCCAGAAGGCCGCCGGCGTCGCCGTGATCTATGTGGGCGAGGATCTGGATGTGCTGCTGGAGCTGTGCGACCGCATCCTTGTGCTCTGCGGCGGCAAGGTCAGCGGCATCGTCTCCG
Source organism: Oscillospiraceae bacterium (assembly GCA_902775105.1). Taxonomy (GTDB): domain Bacteria; phylum Bacillota; class Clostridia; order Oscillospirales; family Oscillospiraceae; genus Onthomonas. The sequence continues at coordinate 10,545 of CACYLC010000010.1, read as the reverse complement.
GCCGGGACGCAGACAAGCGGGAGGTCGGACTTATGATGACAAAGCTGGGAGGTTCTGCCGATGAATAACAAAACGCATACGCCTCTGTTCCACATATCCAAGCGGGGCGCTCTGCCCTGGTATGCGGCATGGGCGATCCGGGGCGGAGCCCTGATTCTGGCGCTGCTGCTCTGCGCTCTGGTGACGACGCTGGTCACCGGACAGAATCCGATTGACGTCTATATCACCATCTTCAAAGGTTCCTTCGGGAGCAGCCGCCGGGCGTGGGTGCTCTTTCAGAACATTGCCATTCTGCTGTGCGTCTCTCTGGCCGTAACGCCCGCTTTTAAGATGCGGTTCTGGAACATTGGCGGCGAGGGACAGATGCTGGCGGGCGGCCTTGCCACTGCCGCCTGTATGATCCTGCTGGGCGGCAAGCTCCCCGGCTGGCTGCTTATTGTCATTATGGTGGCGGCCAGCATCCTGGCAGGCGCGGTTTGGGGGGGCATCCCCGCCGTCTTTAAGGCCAGGTGGAACACCAACGAGACGCTGTTTACCCTGATGATGAACTATATCGCCACTCAGCTCGTCGCCTTTTTTATTATCGTGTGGGAGGTTCCCAAGGGCGCCGGCCAGATCGGTATTATCAACCAGTCCAGCGAGGCCGGCTGGCTTCCGGTGATCGGAGGGCAGAAATATCTGCTCAACATCACTGTGGCGGCAGTGGTCTGCGTTGCTATGCACATCTACCTCAGCTATACGAAACACGGCTATGAGATCTCTGTGGTCGGCGAGAGCGAGAACACTGCCCGCTATGTGGGCATCAAAGTGGAGCGGGTCATCGTCCGCACCATGCTTCTGTCCGGCGCCGTCTGCGGCATTGCCGGTATGCTGCTGGTTGCCGGTACGGAGCATACCCTGACTACCACCATCACCTCGGGCCGGGGCTTTACCGCAGTCATGGTATCCTGGCTTGCCAAGTTCAATCCCTTTATGATGATCTTTACCAGCTTCCTCATCGTGTTTATGGAGCGGGGCGCCGGTCAGATCGCCACCGACTACGGCCTGAGCCAGTCCTTTGCCGACATTCTGACCGGCATCATCCTGTTTTGCATCATCGGAAGCGAGTTCTTCATCACCTATCAGATCAACTTCCGCCACGGTGCGGCAAAGGAGGATTGAGCCATGTTTGATTTTGTATCCTTTATCCCCCGTGCCATCGTCCAGGGCATTCCGCTCCTGTTGGGCAGCACCGGCGAGACGCTGACGGAAAAGTCCGGCAACCTGAACCTGGGCATCCCGGGCATTATGTACGTGGGCGCCATCAGCGGCGTCATCGGGGCATTCTTCTATGAGCAGTCCGCCGTAGAAATGAACGGCTTTCTGGCGGTCTCCATCCCTCTGCTCTGCTCCCTGTTGGGCTCCGGGCTGATGGGACTGCTCTACTGCTTCCTCACTGTGACGCTCCGGGCGAATCAGAATGTCACCGGCCTTGCACTCACCACCTTCGGTGTGGGCTTCGGCAACTTCTTCGGCGGCTCGCTGATCAAGCTGGCGGGCAGTGAGGTGCCGGCTATCGTCCTTTCCGCCACCAGCTCCTATTTCTGCGCCTCCCTGCCCTTTGCGGGCAAGCTGGGCTGGTTCGGGAGCATCTTCCTGTCCTACGGCTTTTTGGCCTATCTGGCAGTGGTCATCTCCCTTGCCGCCGCCTATTTCCTCCGGCATACCCGTGCGGGCCTCCATCTCCGCGCTGTGGGCGAGAGTCCCGCCACCGCCGACGCCGCCGGTATCAATGTGGTGCGCTATAAATACGGAGCGACTGTGATCGGCTCCATGATCGCCGGCCTCGGCGGACTGTACTACATCATGGACTATACCAGCGGTATTTGGTCCAGCGACGCCTTTGGCGACCGGGGCTGGCTGGCCATCGCCCTCGTCATCTTTACCATTTGGCGGCCTGATGTGGGCGTGGCGGCCTCCTTCCTGTTTGGCGGACTGTATATTCTGCATATGTATATCCCATCCGGTATGAATCTGGCCATCAAGGAGATCTACAAGATGCTGCCCTATGTGGTCACCATCGCCGTTCTCATCATCTCCAGTATGCGCAACAAGCGGGAGAATCAGCCTCCTGCCGGGTTGGGACTGCCGTATTTCAGAGAAGAGCGATAAGCACAAATATGACAATTCCCTCCGATTTGACAGGTCGGAGGGAATTTTTTATGATCGGAATGCGCGTCCCTATAACAACTCACCGAACGACCGGATATACCCGTCACAAAATCCCCGCATCTCGTCCTCATATTCCGCAAAGCAGGAATCGTAGACGCCGATGACGGAAAAGCCCGCCTCTCTGGCGCCCCGGCAGGCCACGGGGGAGTCGTCGTAAAAGGTGATCTCCCCCGGCTCTACGCCCAATCTGCGGGCAGCCTCCCGAAAGGCGGCGGGGGAGCGCTTCTCCATCCCCAACTGCTGAGCAAAGACCACCTCGGTGAGGTATTTGTCAAAGCCCCGGTCAGCCAGCGCCGCCTGACAGAGAGAGGGCTCGGCAGAGGTGAAAAGCGCCATCCGTTCCCCCTCCCCGCGGCACTTGGCCAGATAGTCCATGACGCCGTCTTTGACCGGCAGCGTCCGGGCATAGCCCTCCTTCGCCATTTCCAACCACTCTGCCATGATCTCCTCCGGACGTTCCTCCAGATGGCAGAAATCCTTTGTAAATTGTGCGGCGGTGGGGAAAATCGCGTGGATGACCCCCTTGTTATATTCCTCTGTCCAGGTTATGCCCCGTTTTTTCAAAAATTGGACGTCGATCTCCCGCCAGAGCCCGTTGGAGTCCAGCAAGGTACCGTCCAGGTCAAATAATTTCATCGTGTCTGCTCCTCGTAGGTAAACCGCCAGAGAAAGTCCCTTGCCTCCTCTGCGTAGTCGATGCCGATGCGCCTGGTCCGCCAAACGGGTGGAGCCTCCCGGGGGAGCGCCAGCCCCAGCTCGGCCGGCTCGTCCGTCACCCAGAGGGTGTCTCCGGTGAGATCGATCCCGTCCTCGTTTCTGGTCAGCGCCAGCGCCCTGCACAGCTTGCCGGGGCCGTCCAGCAGGTGCTTTTTCTGATAGGAGGTCAGTTCGCCCGGTTTTCTCCCGTATCGAAACCGGGTGATGGTCTCCATACCCAGCACAGCCTCCCCGCCTCGAATCAGCACGGCGGACGGCTCGCCCTCAGGCTCGGTGACGAGATTCAGACAGTGATGCATCCCGTAGATGAGGTAGATGTAGGCGTGTCCCGGCGGGCCGAACATGGTCTCGTTCCGGGCGGTCTTGCGGTAGCCGTAGGCATGACAGGCCTTGTCACAGCGGCCTACATAGGCCTCCGTCTCGGTGATGCGCACCGCCAGCAGCTCGTCCTCATATCGCCGGACAAGGTACTTGCCCAGCAGACTGCGGGCGATCTCCACCGTGTCGCCGTTGTAAAAATCGTGAGACAGAACCGCCATGATACACACCTCTCTTTTCTCCTAGTATATCAGCAGAGCAAAGGTCAAGTCAACGCTGGTCGAAGGGGGCGGAATGTGGTAGAATGAAGCAAAATGGCAGGGAGGATGTTGGATATGGCAGATTGGAGCGCAGAACTGGGCAGTTGGGAGGAGGTTGCTGCCTCCTTTTTGGGAGAGTCTTGGTGCCGGGCACTGACGGAGCGGGTGAAAGACGCCTATCAGGGTGAAAAGCCGGTCTATCCGCCCAGAGAGGATTTATTTACCGCCCTGCGGCTGACGCCGCCGGAACAGGTGCGCTGCGTCATTCTGGGGCAGGATCCCTACCCCGGCGAGGGACAGGCTCACGGGCTGGCCTTCTCTGTACGGCCGGGCGTGGCGATTCCAAGGTCGCTGAACAATATCTACAAGGAGCTGGAGTCGGATCTGGGCGTTCCTCCTGCCGGGACGGGCAGCCTGACTTCGTGGGCGGAGGAGGGGGTGCTTCTCCTTAACAATGTGCTCACTGTCTACGGCGGCGAGGCCAACAGCCACAAGGGCTGGGGCTGGGAGGAGTTTACCGCCCGGCTGCTGCTGGCATTGCAAAATCAGCCCCGCCCCATCGCCTTTGTCCTGTGGGGGAGAGGCGCCCAGACCAAGGGGGAGGCAGCCAAAATCACGGACAGCCCCTATCCCCGGCTGGTGATCGAATCCGCCCACCCCAGCCCCCTCTCCGCCCGAAGGGGATTCTTCGGCTCCAGACCCTTCAGCCGGGTGAACCGGTTTTTGGAGGAGCATGGGGAGCGGCCCATCCGCTGGGCGGTGGAGCGGTAAATTCACAATTTCGTGATAGACTTCCCTTTGAATTGTGGGTACAATAGCCTTGTTGTAATTTTTTCCTCGGAGGAGGTTATTCCGTGAACAAACTGAATACATGGATCGAGCGGTTCTGCCTGACGCATCCTCGGTTCGGCATCCCCAATCTGATCTATTTTCTCATCGGCGGTAAAGCCCTTGTTTACGTACTGGACATCATTACCTATTCCGGAGTGGCGGTCTCCAGCCTGCTGGAATTTGATCGGACACTGATTCTCCAGGGACAGGTCTGGCGGATTGTTACCTTTCTCTTTACTACCTGGGGACAAAATGTCTTTTTCTTTATCCTTGCTATGTACTTCCTCTGGATGCTGGGCGTCAGTCTGGAACGGGAGTGGGGAACGGCGAAATTTACCTGCTACTACGGATTGGGGTTGCTTCTTGCCGTTGTGGTGGGCTTCTGCGGAGGCACTGCCAGTACGGGATACCTGAATATGTCTCTGTTTTTGGCCTATGCCACGCTGTTCCCGGACACTCAGTTTTTGCTGTTTTTCATCATCCCCATCAAGGCCAAGTGGCTGGCATGGGTGGACGGGGGGCTCTTGGCGATCTCCTTTGTGTCCTGCCTGATCCATCTGAACTGGATCGACGCGCTGCTCATCGTGGTGGCGCTGCTGAACTACCTGATCTTCTTCTGGCCGGAGCTGATGTACCACGCCAGGCGCCTGAGAGGGCAGGGGAAGTATTCCCAGCGGAGCAACGTCATCCAATTTAAAAAGGCTGCCCGGGACTTCAAGCGTCGGGACTACATCCACAAGTGCGACGTCTGCGGACGGACGGATGCGGACTACCCCGATTTGGAATTCCGGTATTGCTCCAAGTGCGCCGGGTACCACTGCTACTGCATCGACCACATCAACAACCACGAGCATATCACGGAATCATAACGAAAACCGCCGCTCAAACGAGCGGCGGTAACTGTTATCCGATGAACATCTGCGTCCAGTAGTTGCCGTTTGCCACATAGCCGACCCCGATCTGGGTGTAGGAGCTATTCAAAATGTTGGCACGGTGTCCGCTGGAGTTCATCCAGGCGTTCACCACTTCCTGAGGCGTCCGCTGGCCGTAGGCGATGTTCTCGCCGGCAGTGCGGTAGGAAATGCCGAAGGACTTCATCATCTGGAAGGGAGAGCCGTAGGTGGGACTGGTGTGGGAGAAATAGTGCTGATCCACCATGTCCTGAGACTTGTACCGAGCCACCCGGGACAGCTCCCAGTTGGTCTTGAGGGGCTGCAGGCCGTTCTGTACCCGGATCTCGTTGACCAGACGGATGACCTCCGCTTCGTAGGCATCGGCGGTGGCATCCTTGCCGGGGATGGTCAGCACCTGGCCGGGGTAGATCAGGTTGGGATTGCTGATCTGGGGGTTGGCGGCGATGATCTCGCTGATGCCGATCTGGTACTTGACCGCCAGCTTCCACATGGTGTCGCCTTTTGCTACGGTGTGGGTGGTGTCCGCAGCGGCGGCGGGCAGAAAGAGTGCCCCGCAGAGAAGCAGGGAGAGACAGAGGGAGAGGAATTTCTTCATGGATGACCTCCTTGTAAAAAAGGCGGCCACGCAAAAGCGCATGGCCGCCGAATTGCATCAATCAGGGAGCGTTGAAGATATCAACGGTTCCTCAGCAGCCGCAGCCGCACAGCCGGCACAGAAGCTGCCAGATATAGTTGCAATCAAAATTACACATATGCTTGACCTCCTGTTCAGTATTCGTCTCGCGAGGACAAGTGTAGAATAACATATCTGTGTTTGAAATGCAAATGTAATGATTTCCTGCCAAAATATGAGAAAATGCGAACGATCAATTCGAGTTTATTTAGAAGAAGCTCTGGCCTTCCCATAGGCGGAGGAGGGAAGGATTGCGTAATGAAAAAGCACCTGCAAATGCAAGTGCTTTTCTGGCAGCGGGAGAAGGATTCGAACCCTCACATACAGAGTCAGAGTCTGCTGTGCTACCCTTACACAATCCCGCTATATTCAGTTTCGTCTGACGACCTATATTATTATATCCATTTTTGCGTCCTTGTCAATAGCTTTGCCCAGAAATATTTCGTATCAGCGCCGCCTTTTCTCAAAGAAAAGCAGAGCAGTCATCCGGGCTGCCCTGCTTGGAAGAAAAATGAAGCTTGCGCATCGTCATCGGACGATCTGTCGGCTCAGTACCTGCGGATCAGACCGACAACCTTGCCCAAGATCGTGGCCTCACTGCCATCGATCGGCTCATAGTCGTCGTTTTCGGGGAGCAGCCAAGTCTGCCCGCTCCGGCGATCCAGCCGCTTACAGGTGGCCTCGTCCCCGATGAGGGCAATGACGATCTCTCCGTTGTAGGCGTCGGACTGCTGGCGGACGACGACGCAGTCTCCCGGCAGAATGCCCGCCTTGATCATGCTCTCGCCTCGGATGCGCAAGGCAAAATGCTCCCCGGTAAGTCCGGCGGTGTCAAAGGGCAGGTACTCCTCCACGCACTCTTCCGCCAAAATAGGTGCGCCAGCGGCGACGTTGCCCAGAAGCGGCACTTCGTTGATGTGGCTCACCGGGCCGTCCTCTGCTGCCGTGATCGCGCGGGTCTTGCCGGTGCCCCGGTTGATGGCGCCCGCCTCCTCCAAGGCTTTCAGGTGGAAATGGACAGTGGAGGGACTTTTCAGACCCACAGCACCGGCAATCTCCCGGACGGAGGGGGGATAGCCAAAGTCGGCGGTGTAGGAGACAATGTAATCGTAAATCTTCTGCTGCTTGGGCGTCAGTGCTTTCATAGAGGATTCCTCCTGCCGAAGATATTTTTCTAATCAGATTATAGCACATATGATGCAGAAATGCAAACATTTGTTCTATTATTTTGGGCGAGATATTTTTTGTGAATCCGCAAAAATCCTATTGACAAACAGGGCGGAAGGAGTTATACTTCCATTAACATACGGGAAAGGTGGGTTTAATTAAATGGAAAGACCTGAACAGCAGTTCCGATGTTACCGAGTGAGCTGCCGCTGAGCGGCGGTCAACTGTATTGGAAGGCAGAAATCGTTTTCATTGATATATTTAGGAGGTACCTGTTATGAGCAAAATTTACACCACTGCAGACCAGCTGATCGGCAAAACCCCCTTGTTGGAACTGACTCACATTGAGAAGGAGCTGGGTCTCAAGGCGACCCTTCTGGGCAAGCTGGAGTATTTTAATCCCGCCGGTTCTGTGAAAGACCGTATTGCCAAGGCCATGATCGACGATGCCGAGGCCAAGGGTCAGCTGAAGGAGGGCTCCGTCATCATCGAGCCCACCTCCGGTAATACCGGCATTGGTCTGGCCTCTGTGGCTGCTGCCCGGGGCTATCGCATCATCATTGTCATGCCGGAGACCATGAGCGTGGAGCGCCGTCAGCTGATGAAGGCCTACGGCGCTGAGCTGGTGCTGACTGAGGGCGCCAAGGGCATGAAGGGCGCCATTGCCAAGGCCAACGAGCTGGCAAAGGAGATCCCTGACAGCTTCATCCCCGGCCAGTTTGTCAACCCCGCGAACCCTGCTGTCCACAAGGCCACCACCGGCCCGGAGATCTGGGCGGATACCGACGGGAAGGTTGACATCTTTGTGGCCGGCGTGGGCACCGGCGGCACGGTCACCGGCGTGGGCGAGTATCTCAAGAACCAGAACCCGGACGTCAAGGTGGTCGCTGTCGAACCCGCCGGCTCTCCCGTGCTGAGCAAGGGCGTCTCCGGTTCCCACAAGATCCAGGGCATCGGCGCAGGCTTTGTCCCTGATGTGCTGAATACTAAGATCTATGACGAGATCATCCCCGTCGCCAACGAGGACGCCTTCTCCACTGGCAAGCAGATCGGCAAGAGCGAGGGCGTTCTGGTGGGCATTTCCTCCGGCGCTGCCGTCTGGGCTGCCATTGAGCTGGCGAAGCGCCCCGAGAACGAGGGCAAGACCATTGTGGCCCTGCTCCCCGACACCGGCGACCGCTATCTCTCCACTGCACTGTTTGCGGACTAAAATTCGATTATCTCCCAATCTTCTCTTCATACCGAGACCCCCGCAGCGAAGGCTGCGGGGGTTTTGGGTGCGTTGCAGGGGGCGCAAAAAACGGGCGATTACCCGCAAGGGGTACGCCCGCCACTTCGTGGCTCCTGATCGTGAATCGCCCTACGGACGGAATTTTGATCATTGCCCGTAGGGGCCGTTCACAAACGGCCCGCCTCTAAAGCGAAATGCCCTGCGGCATTGCCGTAGGGCGTAACTCGTCCATAGCTTAAATTTTCCCAGCCTTTACCAGCACATACACTCTCAGCACCCCGATCTGGGTCTTGGCGTCGGGCAGTTCGCCCCGGAGTGCCATCTGATAGGCATCCTCCAACGGAATTTTCAAGACCTCCAGAAACTCATCCTCGTCCAGATCCATCTCGCAGGTGCCGCTGATCCGGCAGGCCCAGAGCCGCAGAATTTCGCCGCAGTAGCCGGGGGAGGGGTAGATTTCTCCCAGATAGGTGTACTCATCGGCAAATGTGCCCGTCTCCTCCCGCTGCTCCCGGCGCATGGCCTCGAAGGGATCCTCTCCCGGCTCCAGCTTGCCGGCGGGCAGTTCCAGCAACTCCTGCATATAGGGATAGCGGAACTGACGGACAAAGAGCAGCTCCTCGTTCTCCGTGAGCGCTGCCACTGTCACGCCGCCGGGATGCTCCACCACCTCACGGCCGGCGATCTTTCCATCGGGCAGCCGGGCCTGATCCAGCCGAACCTTGATGATTTTTCCCTGAAATTTGTATTCATAGGAGACCTGCTCTTCTCTCAAATCCATGCTGATTGCTCCTGTCCGCAAAAAATTCCCGCTGTCCTCTGGACAGCACTTTTCCCCACTATTATAATAGGGAAAAGAGAACAACACAAGGGCAAATTGACGCCCTAAGGAGTGAACCGTATGCAGCAGCTTTCCCGCCGTACGGCGGATTTTACCGATTCCGTCATCCGACGCATGACCCGCATTTCCAACCGTTACGGGGCGGTGAACCTGTCTCAGGGCTTTCCAGACTTCGACCCGCCCCGTGAGATTCTGGACAGACTTACCGAGGTCGCCCATGAGGATTTCCACCAGTATTCCATCACCTGGGGCGCCCAGAATTTCAGGGAGGCGCTGGCGGCAAAACAGTCCCATTATATGGGCCGCACCATCGACCCGGATTCTGAGATTGTTACCACCTGCGGCAGCACGGAGGCCATGATGGCGGCCATGATGACAGTCACCAACCCCGGAGACAAGGTGGTCATCTTTTCTCCCTTCTACGAAAATTACGGCGCAGACACGATCCTGTCCGGCGCAGAGCCGATTTATGTACCCCTGGTGCCGCCGACATTTGACTTTGATCCTGCTGTTCTGGAGGACGCATTTAAGCAGCATCCCAAGGCATTGGTGTTATGTAATCCTTCCAACCCCTGCGGTAAGGTGTTTACCCGCAAGGAGCTGGAGTATATTGCCACGCTGGCGGCGAAGTACGACACCTACGTCATCACTGACGAGGTCTATGAGCACATCGTCTATGCCCCCCATGTCCACACCTACTTTGCCGCCCTTCCGGGGATGTGGGAGCGGACGATCTCCTGCAGCTCCCTCTCCAAGACCTATTCCATCACCGGCTGGCGGCTGGGCTATACCATCGCTCCCGCGGAGATCACCGAGCGGATCAAGAAGGTACACGACTTTCTGACGGTGGGCGCCGCCGCGCCTCTGCAGGAGGCGGTGATTCCTGGTCTGCGGTTTGGGCAGGATTATTACGACGGGCTGCTGAGCAAATACGCCCATAAGCGGGAGTTGTTCTGCAAGGGGCTGGATGCCATTGGACTCCGACACAACGTCCCGGAGGGTGCCTATTACATTATGATGGATATCTCCGAGTTCGGCTATGATGACGACCTGAAATTCTGCGAGGAGCTGGCGGAAAAGGTGGGGGTGGGCGCTGTTCCCGGCTCCAGTTTCTTCCGGGAGCCGGTGAATCATCTCATTCGCTTCCACTTTGCCAAGAAGGACCAGACTTTGAACGAGGCGCTGAATCGGCTGGAGGGGATTCGAGGGAAGATGGCGAAATAAAGGCAACGGGCAAAAAAGCCCCATCAATCCATATTTGCCCTTGACTTTTATCCGACACCGTGCTATATTATCTCTTGCGTCCGACACCAGAGATATGCACGAGTGGTGGAATTGGTAGACTCGCTGGCTTCAGGTGCCAGTGCTCTTTGCGGGCGTGC
>CACYLC010000009.1 GCA_902775105.1 Oscillospiraceae bacterium | reverse complement strand
CGGCTATCACATGGGCTCCACCGCTGAGAACATCTGCGACATCTGGGGCATCACCCGTCAGGATCTGGACGAGTTCTCCGCCGCCTCCCAGCAGAAGGCTGAGGCCGCTCAGGCTGCCGGCAAGTTCGACGACGAGATCGTCCCCGTGCCCGTCAAGGTGAAAAAGCAGATCGTGGACTTCAAGGTGGACGAGTTCCCCCGCCACGGCACCACGGTCGAGACGCTGGGCAAGCTCCGCCCCTGCTTCCCCACCACCGCTGACGGCACTCTGGGCAAGGTGGAGATGACCTTTGAGGCCACCGAAATCAAGGATCTGCCCGAGAACGTGGGTCAGGGTCGTGTCACCGCAGGCAATGCCTCCGGCATCAACGACGGCGCTGCCGCCATCGTGCTGGCCTCCGGCGAGGCGGTTGAGAAGTACGGCCTGAAGCCCATTGCCAAGCTGGTCTCCTACGGTCAGGGCGGCGTCGATCCCAAGATTATGGGTACCGGCCCCATCCCCGCCTCCCGTGACGCCCTGAAGAAGGCAAACCTCACCATTGACGACATCGACCTTATCGAGGCCAACGAGGCCTTTGCCGCTCAGTCCATTGCCGTGGCCCGTGAGCTGCACTTCGACATGAGCAAGGTCAACGTCAACGGCGGTGCCATCGCTCTGGGTCACCCTGTCGGCGCTTCCGGCGCTCGTATCATCGTCACCCTGCTCCACGAGCTGCAGAAGCGTGAGGACGCCAAGCTGGGTCTGGCGACCCTGTGCATCGGCGGCGGTCAGGGCGTGGCTACTATTTTCGAAAAGGTGTAAGCTTTTAGGCTACTGCATGATTGAAACAACGACCCCGGTCAGCTACGCTGGCCGGGGTTTGTGCGTTTATACGGCTAATTAGCAAGCTCTACGGTAAAGCCGTGTTCTCTGTCGCCGGAGAAATAAATCGTGTACGTCTTTCCGTACTCAGCTGCGATGTAAAGCCGCTCTGTCGTGGCGATTTCCGAGGTATCATCTTTCCCGTAGGGAGAGAACGTAAAGGAAATTTTGGAGAGATCCGATCCCTCAAAATAGCTCTCGGGAAAAGAGAAGGTCAGGTCAGAGTCCTCAGTGAGCGCATTTCCGTCCAGATCCGCCAGACCGCCCATGCAGAAATATTCACCGTCTATGTAGCAGGTGTAATAGATCTGATAGATGTCCTTGCTCTGACACACCAATAGATCTGATAGATGTCCTTGCTCTGACACACCAGCCGGAAAGTCACGGTGTCATCCCCGTTACCGCACCCAGTCAGGCAAAGCAAAAGGGTGGCAAGTGCCGCCAATATACAGATCATATGTCTTTTCATCAAAACGCCCCCTTCTTGTGCCTATTGTACAGCGAACGTATTAAGAATCAAAGCACAAAAACGTTAAAAGTGGCTTAAGATTTTGCCTGATGCACGATGGACACAACGACCCCGGTCAGCTACGCTGGCCGGGGTTCGGTTCTGTATGCCTGTCTTTGGGTTCCCCTTGGGGTGCGTTTTTGACGGCGGGGGAGTCGTGCCTCGCCCCTACGCTCTCTGGACTCTATAACTCTGCAACGCTAAAAATCCCGCTCCATACTGAACCGGAGCGGGATTTTACGCTATCTTATTTGCTCTCATGCAGCTGCTTTGCAGCGCCGATGAAATCCCGAAACAGGGGATGGGCGTGGTTGGGACGGCTCTTGAATTCGGGGTGGAACTGGACGCCCACAAACCAGGGGTGGTCGGGCAGCTCGACAATTTCCACCAGACGGGTGTCGGGGGAGAGGCCGGCCAGCTTGAGCCCGGCGTTGGTGAGCTGCTCCCGGTAGGCGTTGTTGAACTCCCAGCGATGGCGGTGACGCTCGTAGATCACCGGCTCACCGTAGGCGGCGTAGGTCTTGGAGTCGGTACCCGTCAGCCGGCAGGGATAGGTGCCCAGCCGCATGGTGCCGCCTTTTGCGGAGATATCCCGCTGCTCCGGCATGAGGTCAATGACGGGGTGAGGGGTGTCCGGATTCAGCTCGCTGGAGTGAGCGCCCTCCAGACCCAGCACGTGGCGGGCGAATTCCACCACCGCCATCTGCATGCCCAGACAGATGCCGAACATGGGCACCTTGTTCTCTCTGGCCCAGCGGATGGCAGAGATCTTGCCCTCGATGCCCCGGTCACCGAAGCCGCCGGGGACGAGGACGCCGTCTACGCCGTCCAGCACCTGGGCTGCGTTCGTGTCGTCCACCAGCTCGGAATCCACCCACCGGATGTTCACCTTGACGTCGTTTTCAATGCCGCCGTGGGTCAGGGCTTCCACCACGGACAGATAGGCGTCGTGTAGGGCGACGTACTTGCCCACCAGAGCGATCTCCACCGTCTCCTTGGCGGCCTTGGCACGCTCCACCATGTTGCGCCACACGGTGAGGTCGGGCTTGGGCGTGTCCAGATTCAGCCGCTTGCAGACCACCTCGGCCAGTCCTTCCTCCTCCAGCATGAGGGGCACCTCGTAGAGGATGGGAGCAGTCAGGTTGGAGATAGCGTTCTCCGGGGGAATGTTGCAGAACAGGGCGATCTTGCTGCGGATATCGTCGGTCAGGGGGGAGTCGGAGCGGCAGATGATGACGTCCGGCTGGATGCCGACGCTCAAAAGCTCCTTGCAGGAGTGCTGGGTGGGCTTGCTCTTCAGTTCGCCGGTGCCCGGGATAGAGACCACCAGAGAGACGTGGATGAACATGCAGTCCTCTCTCGGCAGCTCCCGGCTGATCTGGCGAATGGCCTCCAAAAAGGCCTGAGACTCCATGTCGCCTACGGTGCCGCCGATCTCGGTGATAATGACGTCCTTGGGGTCGCCCTTCTCCATGCGGTAGATGCGATCCTTCAGCTCGTTGGTGATGTGGGGGATGATCTGGACGGTGCCGCCCAGATAATCGCCGTTGCGCTCCTTATTCAGCACCGACCAATACACCTTACCGGAGGTGACGGAGGAGTTGACGTTCAGGTTCACATCGACGAACCGCTCGTAGTGACCCAGATCCAGGTCGGTTTCGGCACCGTCGTCGGTGACGAACACCTCTCCGTGCTGATAGGGGCTCATGGTGCCCGGGTCTACGTTCAGATAGGGATCCAGCTTCTGCAGCGCCACCTTGAGGCCCCGCTGCTTCAGCAGGCGGCCCAGAGAGGCGCCGGTAATGCCTTTGCCCAGTCCGGAGACCACGCCGCCGGTGATGAAAATATGTTTTACGCCCATGGAAATTTCCTCCCATTTTCGCTTGAATTCGAGCCAATTCATACCTAGCTTACATTCTACCCTGTTTCTCTCTCCCCGTCAAGGAAAAGGCAAAGAGAAAAGGACGGGCATTTTGTTCCCCGTCCTTGGTGGAAATGTAGATTGGTGTTGTAAAAGCGGGACGATGCAGCCACATCCCCGTTATTCATACAGCCCGCCGACTTGCCTCATCTGCTCCTTCAGATCCGCCACCACCCAGTCCGGGCCGACGACCTGAATGCCGTCTCCCAGGCCAAAGAGCCAGCCGAAGAACTGAGGGCTGACCGCCAGACGGACGGAACAGGTGAAGTGTCCGTCCCCGTCCGGCGCCATGGAGATCTGTTCACCGAAGCGGTCAATGAGAATATCCGCCATTCGATTCTCGCAGCGCAGGAGGATATCCGCCTCTCTGCCCCGGAACATGCCGAAATGGAGGCGGGTATACTGCCCCAGATCGAAGGACTGGTAGACCTCCTCGCCCTCCCGGCGGCGTTTGCCGCAGGTGACTTCCGTCATTTTGTCCACCCGGTAATGGCGGATCTCCTCATTTGCGGCATCGTAGGCGATGAGATAGTAGTTGTCGTCGCTGCGCAGGAGGGTGAAGGGGCTGACCTGATACAGCCTGCCGTCATGGCGAAAGACCTTGTTCCGCTCCCGGTTGTATTTGAAGTATTTGAAGGTGATCTGCCGGTTGTCGCTGATGGCCTGATGGATGGTGTCGATATTGTAGTAGACCCGGTCGTTCAGCGTCTTGACCCGGCCGGCCACAAAGACCTGCCGCTGGAGGCTCTGGGCCTGATGGCGGGAGGCCAGCTGCTCCAGCTTTTCGATCAGCTGGCTGCTCTTGCGCCCGGGAATGAATTTGGAGGATTGGACGGCGTCCACCAGCAGCTTCAGCTCCGCCAGCTGGAACAGCCGCTCTCCCAGAAAGTAGCCCCTCCCCCGCTGGAGCTGAATGTCAAAGTCCATACCCTGCAGCGTCTCGATGTCGTGATAGATGCTCTTGCGCTCAGCAGGAATGCCCTCCGCCTCCAGCTTTTCCACCAGCTCCGGGACGGTGAGGGGGTGCTCCTCGTCGCTTTCGAAGAAAAAGATGCGCAGCAGGTGGAGCAGCTTGGTCTTTTGGTTGGCTGATCTGGGCATGATGGTTTCTCCTCGGATGGTCTCAAAACGTTCTTGCAGCTGTAAACGACACCCAGCCCTCCCGGTCGTGCCGCTCCAAAATGGTATAGCCGTGCTCCTCCAGCGCCCGCCTCACATCCTCAGCCCGGTGGTCGATGATGCCGGAGGTGAGGAATTTGCCGCCGGGGGCAAGATAATCCTTCACATAGGGAATGAGGGGGATAATGACGTCCGCAATGATATTGGCAAGCACCAGCTCGTACTGACCCGCAAGGCGCTGCCGCAAATGGGCGTCTCCGATGATATTGCCCGTCTCCACCCGGAACTGATTCGTAATGCCATTATAGGAGGCGTTTTCCCCAGCAACCCGGCTGGCCTTTGGGTCGATGTCGCAGCCTGCCGCCTCCTTTGCCCCCAGCACCAGAGCGGCGATGGAGAGAATGCCGCTGCCCGTGCCCAGATCCAGCACCCGGTCTCCGGGCCTGGTAAACCGCTCCACTCCCTCCAGACAGAGCCGGGTGGTGCCGTGGGATCCGGTGCCGAAGATCAGGCCGGGGTTTAAATAGATGGGCGTTCTGCCCTCCGGAACTGCCTCGCCCCGCATCCACTCCGGGACGATATAGAGCCGCTCTCCCACCGGGAAGGGCTGGTAGTATTTCTGCCAGTTGTGGGCCCAATCTTCCTCTTGAAGGGAGGTAGTGGAGACCTTCAGCGTCCCGGCAGGCTTTCCAACCCGCTCCCGGAACGCCTCCAACCCGCTTTTCACGTCCTCCAGGCGGACATGGCCGTCCTCGTCGTCGGTGACGTAGCATTTCACCCGGGAGACGCCCTTCATGGCGGTTTTCAGCCCCTCGTCGATGTTTGCCCAGCTGTCCCGGTTCTCGTCCTCAAACTGATACAGCTCCTGCTCGTCCTCCAGCACCAGACCCACTATACCCCGTGCGGTCAAATAGGCCGCCAGATCCTCCAGACAGTCGGAGACAGTGTCGATGCTCACTTCCAGCCAAATCTGATCCATCGTTCCTTCCTCACAAATTAACAGATTTTTTCAATTCATAGCATACCTGAAATTCGCATGAATTGCAACTGTCAGCACAAACTAGCGTCGAAAGGGGAGAGATTTTGAGATGGAATTTTCCAATGAGACGGCGCTGCTGCAGGAGATTTATAAGGGCTCGGCCATGGGCGCCGAGGCCATCGGGCTGCTGCTGCCCAAGGTGAAGAACGCAGGCTTTCGATCTGACCTGCAGACCCAGTATGAGCAGTACGAGGCCACAAAAAAACAGGCGGAGCAGGAGCTGAGCAATCTGGGTCAGTGCCCTCAGGAGCTGACGAAGGGGCAGCAGATGATGCTCCAGAGCGCCCTTTGCTGCAAGACGCTGCTGAATCAGGAGACCAGCCATCTGGCCAAATTGATGATCGAGGGGAGCAATATGGGGATTCTGACCCTTACGGGGGTGCTGAACAGCTACGGCAATCCCAAGGACAACCCCGCCCAGAGCCAGACCGAGGCGCAGTACGCCCAGCAGGCAGGAGACCCCGCCGTGGCGCTGGCACGAGAGACGATCCGCCATGAGACGGACAATATTGATCGGCTCAAGGTGTATTTGGTGTAATGTGACGGTGATCGCCCCTCATCCACCACAGCCTGACGGCAGCGGTGGATGAGGCTCTTTCTGCAAAAATTCACAACCAACCCCGTGGTTCCCCTGAATATTTATACGCTTTCTTCATTGCTAACAATTTCATTCTATGATACACTAAAGTGAAACTGAAGAAAAGAGAGGGTTTCTTATGACAAGGGATCAGATCTGCATCCTGATCGCCATTGTGGTCTATCTGGGCTTCATGGTCTATCTGGGTGCCAGGTACAGTAAGAGTACCAAGGACAGCAGCGACTTCTATCTGGGCGGCCGCAAGCTGGGCCCCTATGTGGTGGCCATGAGCGCTGAGGCATCGGATATGTCCTCGTGGCTGCTGCTGGGTTTGCCCGGTGTGGCCTATTTCTCCGGCATCTGCGAGCCGTTCTGGACGGCGCTGGGTCTGGGCATTGGTACTTACTTCAACTGGCTTGTTGTGGCCAAGCGCCTGCGGTACTACTCGGAAGAGGTGGACGCCGTCACTGTGCCATCCTTCCTCGACAAGCGCTTCAAGGATAAGAACCACCTGTTGCTGGGCATTGCCGCACTGGTCATCGTGGTGTTCTTCGTCCCCTACACTGCCTCCGGCTTTAACGCCTGCGGCACGCTGTTTTCCAGCCTGTTCGGCATTAACTATCTGACGGCCATGCTCATCTCCGCCGTGGTCATTGTGGTCTACACCGCTCTGGGCGGCTTTACTGCGGCCTCTACCACCGACTTTATTCAGTCCATCGTTATGAGCATCGCACTCATCATCGTCCTCTGCTTCGGTACTGCCGTGGCGGGCGGCGCCGGTGTGGTGGCAGAGCACGCCACTTCGCTGGACGGGTATCTGTCTCTCATTACCGCCTACGATCCGGCCACCAATTCCCCCGTCTCCTACGGCGGCGTGCTGGGCATTGTCTCCACCATGGCCTGGGGCCTGGGCTACTTCGGCATGCCCCACATCCTGCTGCGGTTTATGGCCATCCGTGACCCGGAGGAGATCAAGGTCTCCCGCCGGGTGGGCACGATCTGGGTGTTCATCGCCATGGCTGTGGCTGTGGTCATCGGCATCATCGGTCTCGCCATGGCCAACGTGGGCGCTATTGCCGACCTGGGCTTCAACGGCACCACCTCCTCTCAGCGGGTCATCATTGAGATTGCCAACCTGCTGGCAACCCACGGCATCTTTACGGCGCTGCTGGCCGGCGTGGTTATGGCGGGCATTCTGGCCTGCACCATGTCCACCTGCGACAGCCAGCTGCTGGCCGCCTCTTCCTCCGTGTCCGAGGACATTCTGCAGGGCGTGCTCGGTCTGAAGATCAGTCAGAAAACCGCCCTCATCATTGCCCGGGTCACGTTGGTGGTCATTGCCGTCTTTGCCGCCATCTGGGCGAGAGAGGAAGGCTCTGTATTTACCATCGTCTCCTTTGCATGGGCAGGCTTCGGCGCCGCCTTCGGCCCTGTGATGCTCTGCGCCCTGTTCTGGAAGCGCACCAACCGTTGGGGCGCTCTGGCCGGCATGATCGGCGGCGGCGCAATGGTCTTTATCTGGAAGTATGCGGTGAAGCCTCTGGGCGGTCTGTTCTCCATCTATGAGCTGCTGCCCGCCTTCCTGTTTGGCCTTCTCCTCTGCGTGGTGGTCAGCCTTGTGACGCCGGCTCCCGGTGAGGAGATCGGCGAGACCTTCGACAAGGTCAAGGCACTGAACAAGAAGTAATTCATCTACTTTCCTGTAAAATCAAAACCAGCGACGGGAGTTTCTGCTCCTGTCGCTGGTTTTCTTCGTCATTGGGCTTGTGCTGGAGTTGGGATGGGAGGTTTTTCGGCGGCCGAGTCTGCCTTGTCCTCTCGTGCGGTGGCTGGCCTGTCCGGCTCGCTGCTTCCCAGCATCGCTGGGCTGGTTGCTTCGCAACTGCGCCCTCGCCTGGCCTGCGGCTCTGAACTCTATGACTCTAAACTCAAGACTCCTGTCTCCTTCTCCCACACGGCCAGCACCTTTTTTGCCGTCTCTGCCTTGACCGGGGCGCTCTCCACCTCATAGTGGGCCATCTCCCGGTAGATGGGAACACGCTCCTCAAAGCGACGTAAAAAGTTCTCTTTCCCCATCTGTGCCAGAGGGCGATCCTTCAGCTTTTCCGGGTTGAAAATGTCCTCCGCCGGGCGGCTGAGAAAGACGACGACGCCGTTTTCCCTTAAAAGCCGGCGGTTTTCCTCCCGCAGGGGCAGACCGCCGCCGGTGGCGATGATGAGGCCGGACTGCTCTGACAGCTCCCGGCAGAGGTCTGTCTCCAGATCACGGAAGTACTGCTCTCCCTGCTGGGCAAAAATCTCGCTGGGGGTCTTGCCTGTCCGCTCGGTAATGAGCTGGTCGGTGTCCACCAGAGGCAGACCGGTAAACTCACTCAGATAGCGGCCGCAGGTGCTCTTTCCGCAGCCCATCATGCCGATGATGACGATATTTTTCATACCGCGTCCCCCGCACCCAGATTGGCCACATAATTGCCGACGATGCGGAAATGGGCCGTGGACTGATCCAGCTCCAGCAATACGGCGTCCATGCCGGGGGCGTGGAGGTTGCCGGTAAATTCCACATAGAACTGATACTCCCACTTCCGGTCGGGGAGAGGGCGGGACTCCAGCTTGACCAGGTTCAGGCCGTTGACGGCGAAGATGGTCAAAATCTCGTGGAGTGAGCCGCTCTGGTGGGGCAGAGTGAATACAGCGGTAATTTTATCGCTCCCCGGCCGCAGCTCCGGCTTGGGGCGGATGACGGCAAAACGGGTATAGTTCTCCCCGTTGTGGTTGACGTGCTCTGCCAAAATGTTCAGCCCGTACACCTCCGCCGCACGACGGGAACAGATGGCAGCCTTGGTCTTGTCGCCGCTCTCGCTGACATATTTGGCGCTGCCCGCCGTATCCAAAAGCGGCACCCGCACCCAGTCGGGATGCTGATCCAAAAAGCGGTCGGACTGGAAGAGACCCTGCTCATGGGAATAGACGTGGGTGATGCCCTCCAGCGTAGCGCCGGGGAGCGCCATGAGGCAGTGCTCCACCTTTACCGTCGTCTCACCCACCATAAAGAAGTCGTACTGACCCAGCAGATCATGTACCTGCCGGATCGCTCCGGTGGTGGAGTTTTCAATGGGCAGGACGGCGTAGTCCGCCTCGCCGTTTGCCAGTGCCTCAAAGGCGTCCTCAAATCGAGCCAGTCCACGGCTGCGTACCGACCGGCCAAAGAAATCCACTGCCGCCTCCTCGCTATAAGCGCCGGGCATGCCCTGATAGACTACTCTGGGGTGAGCGACGGGGGCGTACACCTCGTTGTACTGCCGGAAAAAGCCCTCCGGCTCCGGCTCCTGATCGTCCATCACCCGGCGCTGGCAGGCCCGGCTCATGGACATAATGGTCTCGTAGAGCTTGGCGATGTCCGCCTTTTGCTCCGGCGTCTCCACCATGGCGGCCTTGGCCTCTAAAACCTCCCGCTCCCGCTGGGGGTCTAAGACGGGGATGTGATTTGCGATCTTATATCGGGCCACGTTTTGGGAGACCTCCATCCGCTGCTGGAAGAGGCCCACGATCTGCTTGTCAATGATGTCGATCTGACCGCGGAGGTATTTGATGTCTTGCATATATGGTTCCCCCTTTTGTGTTTTGTGTGCATTGGGGTGATTTTGACGAAATTCGTACGGGACGCCGTCCCGTACGGACAATCATACGAAAATCCAGCAGGCTAAAGCTTAAATCCCCAGCAATTCGCACGTGGCCAGCGCCGCCGCCGCCTCGATGACGGGGACGGCACGGTGGACGATGCAGGGGTCGTGTCTGCCCTGAATGGTGATCTCGTCATTCGTCCAGCTGTCCAGATTCACGGTCTTTTGGCTCTGGGCGATGCTGGCAGTGGGACGGAGGGCAGCTTCAAACAAAATGGGCAGGCCGTTTGAAATGCCGCCGTTGACGCCGCCGGAGTGGTTCGTATCCGACGTGACCTCGCCGTTTCTCATGTAAAGCAGATCGTTTGCCTGACTGCCCTTCAAAGCCGCAAAGCCGAAGCCGTCGCCAAAGCCCACCGCCTTGACGCCGGGGACGGCGAACAGATGCTGAGAAAAGATGCCCTCCACATTACCGCCGAAGTCCGGCTCTCCCAGTCCGGCGGGGACGCCCAGCACCGCGCACTCAATCACGCCCCCCACGCTGTCCTTCTGCTCTCTTGCCGCCAAAATCGCCGTCTGCATCTCCTGTCCCCGCTCGTCCCACAGGACGGGAAAGGATTTCTGCGCCAGCTCCTTGAACAGTCCCTTACTGAGGGGCTGTTCGTCGTTTTGGAAGGGGAGATCCTCTACCCCCGCAATGGAGCGGATATGCGCCCCCACAGTGATGCCCTCGGCGGCTAAGATCTGCTTGGCCACCGCCCCGGCAAAGACCAGCGGCGCTGTCAGGCGGCCGGAAAAATGACCGCCGCCCCGATAATCGTTATAGCCCTGATAGCGCATAAAGCCGGTATAGTCAGCGTGGCCGGGGCGGGCAAGGTCTTTTGTCTTGGCATAATCCCGGCTCCGGGTATCGGTATTGCGGATGATCGCGCAGAGGGGGGTGCCTGTGGTGTGCCCCTCAAAGAGGCCGGAGACGATCTCCGGGATATCCGCCTCCTTCCGGGGGGTGGACAGATTGTCCTTTCCCGGCGCGCGGCGGGCAAGCTCAAAGGCGATCTGCTCCAGATCCAGTTCGATGCCGGAGGGGACGCCCTCCAGCACCACGCCGATGGCGGGGCCGTGGGATTCGCCGAAAATGGTATGTTTCATGTGGGTTCCTCCTGTGTGGAAACTGTACCAACGGAATGTTGCGATTTATGGACATGTCCGTAATTACCGCCGTTCGTAGGGGCGACTCTTAGTCGCCCGTTTGGGAGATTTCTGTTGTCGGCGGGCGACTGCGAGTCGCCCCTACGGAGAGATTGAAAATTTCCCGCCCAACATTTTATAATCCTCCCAGAATCGGGGGTAGGACTTGTTCACGCTCTCTGCCCCGTGGATCACAACCGCTCCCGTCGCTCTGGTGGCGGCGATGGCCAGCATCATGGCGATGCGGTGGTCATTATGGGCGTCTGTCTCGCCGCCGTGAAGCTGAGAGACGCCGTAAATCGTCATGCTGTCAGGAAAGGTCTCCACCTGCGCTCCCAGCCGGTTCAATTCGCTTGCCACGCAGTCAATGCGGTCGCTCTCCTTCATGCGAAGCCGGGCGGCGTTCACCAGATGGCACGTTTGTCCCGCCCGGAGTGCGGCGTGGGCGGCCAGAGCTGGGGCCAAATCCGGGCACTGGCTCACATCCAGCGTCACCTCACCGGAGCCGTTCAGCCGGGCGGCGTAGTCCTCAACGATCTTGTCCCCCTGACGGGAGTCCGGGTTCATGCCGGTGAGCGTCACAGAATTTCCAATACCGGCGGCGGCGTAGTAAAACCCCGCCTGGGACCAGTCTCCCTCGGCGGTCAGCTCTCTTCCCCTCGGACGCTGATGGCCGGGAATGTGCCAACCGGTTGACCTGGGCTGGATCTCCACTCCGAACTGCGCCAATGCCTCCAGCGTCATGTCCACGTAGGCGGCGGATTCCAGAGGGGTGGTCAAAATCAGTTCAGAGTCTCCCTCCAAAAGGGGCAGGGCATAGAGCAGTCCGGTAATGAACTGGCTGGAAACGTTGCCGGGAAGGGGGTAATTGCCCGGTTTTAATGCGCCCTTTACGGTAATTTCCGTGGGAGTGGCCTCGTAGAAAATCCCCTTTTCCCGAAAGAGGTTCTCATACGGCTCCATGGGACGCTCTAAAAGCCGTCCGTGCCCGGTAAAGACGCCGCCCCCCGCCACGGCAAGCGCCACGGGAATCAGAAAGCGCAGGGTGGAGCCGGATTCGCCGCAGTCCAGACGGGGGAGGGGGTCTGCCTCACCGCCGATGGAGCGGACGCCGGAGATGATCTCGCCCTCCGCCGCCGCACCCAGCGCCTCCATACAGCGAAGGGTGGCGGTGATGTCCTGACTGGGAGAGATGTTATGTAACCTGCTCTGCCCCTCAGCCAGCGCGGCGGCGATGATGAGCCGGTGGCTCTGGCTTTTGGAGGAGGGGGGACAGATGATGCCGCTGAGCTTTGTGGGGGTGATCGTTACCTTCATAGCAGGTTCAGCAGCTCCTTCTTGTCCATCTTTCGGGGCAAAGTCTCCCCCAACTGTTTCAGGAAAATGACTGTGATGGCATCTCCGCTGCCCTTTTTGTCCAGCCCGACGGCGGAGCGGTAGTCCTCGAGAGAGCAGGGAATGTGGGTGGGAAGTCCGTAGGCGGCAGTCAGGCGGCGAATGGCGGCTTCCGTTCCGGGGACGGTGAGATTCCGCTGCTCTCCCAGCTTTGCCACCAGGCACATCCCGGCGGAGACCGCCTGCCCGTGGGTGTAGGTCTCGTAGTGGTATGCCTTTTCGTAGGCGTGGCCTAAGGTGTGGCCGAAGTTTAAGATCATGCGCAGGCCGGTGTCCCGCTCGTCCTGCTCCACCACCTTTGCCTTAATGGCACAGCAGGTGTAGAGGACTTCCTCAATCCGCTCCATGACGCCGGAACGATTACCGCACTGCTCCAAAAGCCGGAAGAAGTCAGCGTCCCAGATACAGCCGTACTTAATGACCTCAGCCATGCCGTCAGAGAAGGTGATGTCCGGGAGGGTGTTCAGGGTGTCCGGGTCCATGAGCACCAGCTTTGGCTGCCAGAAAGCGCCGACGAGGTTTTTTCCTGCATCCAAATCAATGGCCACCTTGCCGCCCACGGAGGAGTCCACCTGAGCCAGGAGGGTGGTGGGGATCTGGATAAACGGGATGCCCCGCAAAATGGTGGCTGCGGCAAAACCCGCCAGATCGCCCACTACGCCGCCGCCCAGGGCGACGATGGCGTCCGTGCGGGTGATGCCGAAGGACATGGCCTCGTTCCAGAGGTTCACCAGCTGGTCGGCGCATTTGGAGGGCTCGCCGGCGGGGATGGTGAAGGTGCGGACGGTGAAGCCGGTATTTGTCAGGCTCTCTTCCGCCTGTTTACCGTAAAGAGGAGCCACATTGGAGTCCGTGACCAGCAGGATGCGGGTGGTCTTTGGGAGGACGCGGCGGCATTCAACTCCTGTTTGGCGCAGAATGCCCTTTTCAATCAAAATGTCATATTCCCTGCCGGGAAGATGGACGGTAAGCGTTTTCATGGCGGGTGGCTCCTTATTTGGATGGCAATTTTACGTTTTCGGCAGCGGGCGAGTCGTGCCTCGCCCCTGCGCTCTCTGAACTCTATTTTACAATGTTCTTTCCCATGAGGTCAACCAATTTCCCCGCCTTTTTCATCAGGCTGTCGAATTGTGCCGGGGTGAGGCTCTGCTGGCCGTCGCATTTGGCGTGGGCGGGGTCGTTGTGCACCTCGATGATGAGGCCGTCGGCTCCGGCGGCAATGGCGGCCATGGAGAGGGGCTCCACCAGATAGGTGTAGCCTCCGGAGTGGCTGGGATCGACGATGACCGGCAGATGGCTCATCCGCTTGACAACGGGAATGGCGGAGACGTCCAGCGTATTGCGGGTATAGGTCTCGGTGGTGCGGATGCCCCGCTCGCAGAGGATCACGTTTTCGTTGCCCTCGCTCATAATATACTCAGCAGACATCAGCCATTCCTCAATGGTGGCGCAGAGACCCCGCTTGAGGAGGATGGGCTTCGACATCTTGCCCGCCTCCTTGAGCAGCTCGAAATTCTGCATATTCCGTGCGCCGATCTGCACCAGATCCACCTTGTCGTTGAAGATCTCGCAGTATTTCGGGCTGACCAGCTCGGTGACGATGGGAAGGCCGGTCTCCGCCTTGGCCTCCAGCATGAGATTCAGGCCGGGGATGCCCATGCCCTGGAAGGAGTAGGGAGAGGTGCGGGGCTTGAAGGCGCCGCCTCGGAGGATGCCCGCTCCGGAGGACTGGACGGCCTTGGCGATCTCGGTGATCTGCTCCTGTCCCTCGATGGAGCAGGGGCCTGCCATGACGGTGAAATTGCCGCCGCCCACCGGGACGCCGGAGACGTCTGCCACGGTGTCGTCGGGGTGGAACTTCCGGTTGGCCTTCTTATACGGCTCGGAGATACGGGCGACCCGCTCCACCACGTCGAACTGCTGCAGCTTGTGAAGATCCAGTGCGGTGGTATCGCCCACCAAGCCCAAAATGGTGCAGTCTACGCCAACGGTGACGCCCACTTTAAAGTTCTTCGCCTCGAAGTATGCGGTCATTCTCCGTACGTCGTTCTGGCTGGTTCCCGGTTTTAAGATGACTACCATGACAGTTCTCTCCTTCAATTTGCAAAAAATAACAGCCCACTGAATGCACCGGATGCAATCAATGAGCTTTGCGCTGACGCGATTTGCCTGCTGCCCCTGTTCCGGGGCTGACCCATTCATTTCATCACTTCTCGTTTTTTTCCACGCCAAAAAAGCCGTAAGCCGTAAATCGGCCCCAGCCAAAGCAGAAATTGGAGAAGGATGCAGTTTTGAGGGCGGATCGTTCCATAGGGCACCTCAAACAATGAATTCTATATGCCATTATATACACGCAGCCGGGAAAATGCAAGCAATATTTAAAAGAGCGTTTGGTTCTCATGGAAACCGTTCCGATTTTCCGGTGAAATTGCAAGGTTTTTTTCAAAAAACGGGGAAAATTTTGGTTATGTAAAGCGGTGCTTCCCCGTTTTGCAGCGTTGACAGTCAAACCGGGATCTTTTATAATAGATGGTAATCAATTCAATCTGAGTTGATTTTTTTCGAGGTGAATGCCATGATCTATATCTATGCCCTTGATATTCTCAAGCTGGAGCCGACGCTGGAGAGCTACCGGGGTATCGTGCCGGAGAGCAGGCTCTATCAGCTCTCTGTCCTGCCCCAGCGGGAGCAGAAGCTGGGTCTGGCGGCGGAGCTGCTCTTTCAGCGTGCCGTCCATCGGCACTGTCGGGAGATGCCGCTGCCGGTGAGCCGGGACAAAGGCTCCAACGGAAAGCCCTATCTGCTGGGTCGTCCGGACTTCCACTTTAATCTGTCCCACTCCGGCGTGTGGGCGGTCTGCGCCGTGGCGGATGCCCCCGTGGGCGTGGATATTCAACAACTGCGCCCCGTCACCGTCAAGATTGAGCGGCGCTTCTCCAACCTGGAGCAGCAGCGGCTTCTGTCCCTCTCCGGCGAGGAGCAGACGGAGCTGCTCTTTGATCTGTGGGTGCAAAAGGAGGCCTATATCAAGTGTACCGGCGAGGGGCTGCAGTGCTCCCTGAAGAGCTTTGAGGCGGAGAACCCTGGCCCCGGCTTTTCCACCCAGCTGGTGGAGTTTCCCGCTGCGGGGTACCATCTGGCGGTCTGTGTACAGGAAGAGGCGCCGTCAGAGGTGCAGATGATCATTATGCCAATGTAAAATGAAAACCACCGGCCAAGCCGGTGGTTTTCATTGGTTTACGACTGGCTTTCGTCGGCCTGATCCCCGGTCAGATTTTCCTCAGCGGGGCGCTGAGGCATTTCCCCGTCAGGGCGTAGGGGGCGGCCGTCCTCGGAGAACCGGGGCTGCTCACCGTCGGGGAGGGCAGGTCGGTCACCCTCGGAGAACCGGGGCTCCTCACCGTCAGGGAGGGCGGGCGGCGTTTGCTCGGTCTGAGCGGTCTGCTCCGTCGTTGTGGTCTGGTCGGTATCAGTCTGGGTGCCTCCGCAGGCGGTGAGGGAGAGGGTCAGCGCCAGTGCAATGAGGATTGGGAGTGCCTTTTTCATAGAGATCATCCTTTCCGGCGATGAGGTGTTTCTGTTTACAAGACAAGTGTAACGCCCCAGACTGAAACAAGACTGAAATTTCCATGAATCATTTTTAAACAGCACCGGGAAATTTATGAATTATCTGTGAAGAAATAACAAAACGCCGTGTTGACAGAAAAAGACAAATTCCTTATAATAATGCCAGCATAAACTATGCTATATTTTTATTTTTTTGGAGGTATTGATATGAATGTAGGTATTGCAATCGCCCTTGGCTCAATTCTCGCCATCGTGGGCACCGTTTTGGTGTACATTTTTGTACTCCCTGAGGGAAAGGCGGAGCAGATCCACCCCTTCTTTGTGGCTGTTCGGGACTTTTTCCAGCTCAAGTATCTGCTGATCGAGAAAATCTTCCATTTCTTCTACATCCTCAACACCATGGCCTGCATCGGCATCGGCTTCTTCCTGCTGTTTGCCAAGATCGAAACCTGGTATTCTTCCAGCTCTACCGCTCTCTTCGGCCTGCTCTATCTGATCCTCGGCCCCATTATCTGCCGTCTGGTCTATGAGCTGTTCATGCTGACCATCCTGCTGGTCAAGAACACCATGGAGATCAACGCCAAGCTGAAGGGCGAGAGCAAAGAGAACCTGTTTACCGCCAAAGCGCCCAAGGTCTCTGACTTCACCTCTGAGGACAAGGGCGAGTAATTGGATCGGACGGACCTGAGACTCCTCTTTCTCGATCTGGACGGCACATTGCTGGACGACGGGAAGGAGATCTCTCCCGGCAACCGCAGGGCGCTGGAACGGGCGCTGAGGGCAGGGCATCGGGTGGTCATCACCACCGGACGGGCGCTCTCCAGCGCAAAGATCCAGGCGCAGCGGCTGGGACTGGACAGGTCGGGCTGTTATCTCATCACCTTCAACGGTGCCGTGGTCTATGACTGCGGCACCGAGTCTGTTCTCAGCCGGACTTTCCTGGACCCGGAGGCGCTGTACGCCGTGTTTGACGAGGCCAATCGCCGGGGCGTGTGTATTGTCACCTATTCCATTGACGAGATCATTGTAGAATCCCGCAACGACGGCGAGACGGCACAGCGGTACTGCGCCCCGTTGGGGATGGACTACCGGGTGGCGGACGACATTCGAACGGAATTGACCGCTCCTCCGCCCAAGGCGCTGATCGTGGACTTTGACGACCACAGCAGGCTGGAGGGAATGCGGGACTGGATCGAGACCCATCTGTCCGGTCGGGCGGACTGCTTCTTCTCCAACCGCTCCTATCTGGAGGTCGTCCCCGCCGGGATGAACAAGGGGCAGGCGGTGATTGAGATGTGCCGCAGGCTGAACGTACCCATCTCCAACGCCATTGCCGTGGGGGACGAGGCCAACGACCTGTCCATGATTCAGGCGGCCGGCATCGGCGTGGCCATGGCAAACGGCACCCAGGCAGTGAAGGCGGCGGCGGATTATGTGACAGAGCGGGACAACAACCACGACGGCGTGGCCGAGGTGGTGGAGCGGTTCTGCTTTGGAAATGTCGGGAAATCGGAAGAAAAGCGGGTCTGAACCAATTTGAAGAACGCGTTTCATCTGGTTTCAGACTCAAAAAAAGGACACGCCGGAGCGTGTCCTTTTTGATTATTTGTTATATGCCACCACGATGCGGCGATTCGGCTCGGTGCCGATAGAATAGGTGGAAATATTGGGGTGATACTCCTGCAGCTCGGCGTGGATCACGTGGCGCTCGTAGGCGTTCATGGGCTCCAGCATCATATTCCGGCGGTACTTCACCGCCTTGTCCGCCGTCTTGTGGGCCAGTCTCTGGAGGGATTCCTCCCGTTTGGCCCGGTAGTTCTCGCAGTCCACATGGATGCGGGTACGGCTGTGCTGGCCGTGGTTGACGGCGTAGTTGGTCAGCTGCTGGATGGCGTCCAGCGTCTCGCCTCTTCTGCCGATGAGGGCGCCCAGATCCTCGCCCTCCAGCACCACCTCATAGGTGCCCTCGGCGTTCACGGTGACGGCAGGCTTGGCCTCTACCTCCAGATGCGCCAGCAGGCCGATGAGGAACTGCTGAATATCGGCGGTGCGGTCGGCAGGCTTGGCCTCTGCCGCGGGAGCAGGGGCTTCTGTCTTGGACGGAGCCGCCTTCTTCTCGGCGGCGGGCTTCTCTGCCTTCTCCTTTTTGGGAGCGGGCTTTTCCTCCGCCTTGGGCTTCTCCTCCGCCGCAGGGGCGGGGGCGGGCTCTTCTGCCTTGGGCGCATCCTCTGCCACAGCGGCGGCGGGAGCTGCTTCCTCCTCGTCAGGCGCCTCGTAGCTCACCCGCACCTTGGCGGGGCTGCTGCCAATGCCCAGAAAGCCGGTCTTGGCCCGGGCGATCACTTCCACGGAGACGTCGTCCCGCTCCAGTCCCAGCTGCTCCAGAGCAGCGGCGACGGCCAGTTCCTCCGTCTTGCCGGTGGTCTCAATATACTTGGTCACGGATGTTCAACTCCCTTATTCTTCGTTCTGGTTGTCAGCTTCGGAGACGGTCTCAACCGGGGTCTCCGGAGACGTGATCTCCTCCGCAGCCTGCTTCTTCCCCCGCTTGGCGAGGGCACGCTCCAGCGCCTCCTCGTCCAGCACGTCCTGAGGGTCACGGTAGGCTGTGGTGGGGTAGCGATCCGCCTCATAGGCACGGCCTCTTGCGTAGCGGCGGACACCGATTTGTCCGGCTCCGCTGTCCTGGCGCTTCTTCTGAGCCTGCTTGACGGCTTTCTTGCCCTTTTTCGCCAGCTCCTCCTGCTCGGCAGCCCGGCGGGCAGCGATCTCGGCCTTTTTGACCTTCTCCTGCTCCCGCTTCTCGGCCAGGCGTTTTTTCCGCTCCTCCTCTTCCTCAGCGAACTTCTTGTTCAGGAATTTGGAGAAGATCAGCTCCTGAAGCATCTGGAAGATGGAGCTGAAGATCATGTAAACGCACATGCCGGCGGGCATGATATAGCCGAACCACAGGTACATCAGCGGCATGACCATCATCATGGTCTTGGTGGACTGGTTGCCGGCAGCGGCGGCCTCCTCCTTTTTCTCGTCTCCGTTCTTGATCTGGTTGGACTTCATGGAGTAGAAGGAGTAGGCATACTGCACCACGATCACCACCAGCGGGATGAGGAACAGGCCGATATTGCCCCAGTTCACGGAATCCCAGGTCCAGAACTTCCAGGTGGGGATGGAGCCCAGGTCAATGCCGAACATATTGAAGTTGATGGTCTGGAGCTTGTCCGCCCCGTCGCCCAGCGCATTGGCAGCCACCTGATAGAGGCTGCTGTCCTGGCTGATGACGCTCATCATGCGGACCTCTTCGTAGGCCTGATTCACCCCGTCCAGAATGCCGGACTGGGCGGCAACCAGCGCCTCCTTGACAGCGGAGATCTGATCCTCCGTCAGGCAGAGCATATAGAGCATGGGCTTGCGGATGACGTAGTAAAGTCCCATCAGAATGGGGAAGGGCAGCAGGGACCACAGGCAGCCGCCCATGGGGTTGATATGCTCCTCTTCGTAGAGCTTCTGCATCTCCTGCTGATAGCGGGCCTGATCCTTGCCGTACTGCTTTTGAAGCCGCTGCATCTCTCCGTTGAGGGAGTTCATCTGCATCATGCTCTTCTTGCCCCGGTAGGACAGGGGGAAGAGGACAAGCTTCGTCAGCAGGGTAAAGATGATCAGCGCCAGAGCGTAGTTGCCGCAGAAGTTGTAGATCCACAAAAGGATCCTGCCGAAAAACTGTAAAATTGCGGTAATCAAATTTTTGGCCTCCTAATGATAAGGCTGGGTAGGTGGGGTGCCGGAAAACGAAACATCTTTCGGATCGACGTCCCGTTTCGATTTTCAAATTGATCCGTCTCTACGGCACCGGGTCATACTCGATGGTCTTTTGCCGATGGAAGGGATGGCATTTGGAAAGCCGCTTGGCCGCCAGAAGGCTGCCCTTTGCCGGGCCGTACTTCTCCACCGCCTGACGGGCATACTCCGAGCAGGTGGGGATAAAGCGGCAGGCGGGCGGGCGCAGGGGAGAGATCTGGGTCTGATAAAACCGGATCAGCCAGAGAAAGACCCGCTTCATTGCTCCGTCTCCGTCCGGATGCCCAGCTTTTTGGTGAGCTTTCGAAAATCCCGATCCAGCTTCCAATAATCCACCTGGGGCGCCTGCTGACGGGCCACGACGACAAGGTCGATGCCCGTTTTCATCTCGCCCTCGTGATGGCGGTAGATCTCCCGGATCCTCCGACGCAGCTTGTTGCGCATCACGGCGTGACCCAGCTTGGTACTGGCAGTGATGCCCAGGCGGTTATGCTCCAATCGGTTGGGCCGCCAGTAGATCACCAGCGTGGAGGTGGCGGCGTACTTTCCCTTGCGGTAGAGCCGCTGAAAATCCCGATTCTGTTTCAGGGAAAAGTGGCGCTTCAAATTCTGTTCTCTCCTTACGGCGGCGGGCGGCGGGTAAAAGCTGTCCCTATGCGTTCAGGGGCGGAGATCATACTGCGGCGCTGTGGCCCCGGATCCTCCACCCCTGAAAATCATGGCGCTATTTTCGCTTTGCCCTTCACATCAGCGGCTCGTATCAGTGGGTCAGACGGATACGGCCCTTGGCACGACGGCGGGCCAGAACCTTGCGGCCGTTGGCGGTCGCCATTCTCTTGCGGAAACCGTGAACCTTGGAGCGATGGAGCTTCTTGGGCTGGTAGGTACGTTTGGTAGCCATAAATAACACCTCCGACTTTCTTATTGCTCAACAAGCCGGCTGAAAAAACCGGCCGCAGCGAACGATTCTTGTTCCGGGTCCTTCAAACAGCCGGATGCCATTTTGACCCAGAATGCAAAAGACATTATAACCTAAGAAATTTCTTTCTGTCAACAGGCATTCTCCATTTTTTGAAATAAAATAGGCAAGATTGGTGTCAAATGCAAGAAAAACACAATATCTTGTGGTTGAAGCAAGGGGTTTCCCTTGTCCGGCCTGTTTAAAACGCCAATTCTTGCCCGGAAAACGCAATTTGTTTATTAAATGTGTAACTCTTGTAAAAAAGCCCATTGCGTGGTATAATCATCTCAATCAAAACAGCGTGCCGGCAAGAGAGACGGCTGCGCAGACTGCCTTTCCCGGAAAGGCTTATTTTCTGTCCGCTGCGGCGGGCGATGGGAGGTTTTTTTCCGATATGAATTCCGCTGCCGACATCTGGGCCAGTGTGGTCACGCTCCTGGAACAGGAGCTGACGCCCACAGCGGTCAGTACCTGGTTTGGCGATACGGAGGCCATTGATCTGGTTGAGGACAAGCTGGTGCTGTGCGTGCCCACCCCCTTTAAGCGGGATGTCATTCTCTCCCGGTATCTGCCGGCACTGAAGAAGGTGCTGTACGATCTCTTCGCCGCCGATCTGGAGGTGCAGGTACTGACAAAGGAGGACGCAGACGCCTACCGCAGCGGCGGGGACAGGCGCAACGAAAACGTGCTGATGGGCAGCGAGGAGTTTACCTTTGACCACTTTGTGGTGGGCACCTCCAACCAGTTTGCCTATAACGCCGCCCTCCATGTGGCGGATAACCCCGGCAAGAGCTATAATCCGCTGTTTATTTACGGCGAGTCCGGTCTGGGCAAGACCCACCTGCTCTACGCCATCTACCACACCATTCACCGCAATCACCCGGATTACAGCATTATCTTCATCAAGGGCGACGAGTTTACCAATGAGCTGAACGAGGCCATCCGCACCAAGACCACTGACGCCTTCCGGCAGAAGTACCGGGACAAGGACCTGCTGCTGGTGGACGATATCCAGTTTATCGCCGGCAAGGAGCAGACCCAGGAGGAGTTTTTTAATACCTTTAATAACCTGTACGAGGCGGGACACCAGATCGTTCTCACCTCTGACCGGCCGCCAAGCGAGATGGCAAGACTGGAAAACCGTCTGCAGACCCGGTTTGAGTGGGGACTTCTGGTGGACATCCAGCCGCCGGACTATGAGACCCGGTGCGCCATCATTAAGAATAAGGCCATTATGCTGGGACTGGAGCTGCCCAACGACATCATTGAGTACATTGCCCAGAATATCACGGCCAACGTCCGGCAGATCGAGGGAACCGTCAAGCGCCTTCTGGCCTATCGGGATCTGATGGGCCGAAACGTCAACGACGAAAACGTGGGCAGAGCCATCCGGGAGCTGATCCACGCCAGAGATGAGTACATCCCCTCTCCGGAGATCATCGTAGAGGAGACGGCGAAATACTATTCCATGGACACCAAGGCCATCTTGGGTTCCTCCCGTATGAAGGATATTGTGCTGGCACGACAGGTCTCTATCTACCTGATTCGGTCGATCACAAACCTGTCCCTCCCGGAGATCGGCAAGGTGTTCGGTCAGCACCATACCACCGTTATGCACTCGCTGGAGAAGATCGAAGGCGAGATCAAAAAGAACCGGGAGCTGTCAGAAATTATCCGAGACATCAAGAGCAACATCAACAGCCGGGGATATTAAAGGAAAAGCGAGGGCGAAAGCCGGGGAGACCACCGGGGAGACGCAACAGACAACAAGGATTCCTCTCACTCAAAATTGCCCCCCGGCCGGGTAGGCCAGCCGCTGCACAAAAGGGCAAAGTACCATCAGCCGCCGAAAAAATTCATCCACAGAATCCACATAAACTTTTCCTCCTGTGGATTGTGTTTCCGTGGAAAACCGCTCCTCTCAGGTCTTGCCTGTGGATTACGCCAAATTTCTCCACAACCCCCTGAGGACGACATTTCCCAGCATTTTCAACCCTTTCCCACGGTTTTCCACTTTTCCCCGCCCCCTACTACTACTGCTATTTATAAATAATCTTTCTTTCTGAAAAGAGAACGGAGGTTCCCTATGAAATTTTCCTGTGAGAAGGCACTGCTCCTGAGCGCCATCAACATGTCCTCCCGGACAGTGGCAGTGAAAAGCTCCATCCCCGCTCTGGAAGGACTTCTGGTAGAGGCCCGAGAGACCCAGCTCCGCATCACCGGCTATGATCTGAAAACCGGCATCCGTTCCGTCGTCCCTGCAGAGGTACGAGAGACCGGAGCCATGGTGCTCTCCGCCCGGCTGTTCGGTGAGATCGTCCGCAGGATGCCGGACGACGTGGTGATCTTCTCCACAGACGGCTTTACCGTCAATCTCCGCTGCGGCATGAGCGAATTTAACATTCAGGGCATCGACGCCTCGGAGTACCCTGACCTCCCCACTGTGGAGTATATGAACACCTTCCAAATCTCCCAGAGCGCCATTCGGGACATGATCGACCGCACCGGATTTGCCATTTCCCAGTCTGACGCCCGACCCATCCATACCGGCGCCCTGTTTGACGTGGAGCCGGGAGAGGAGGGGCACCGCCTGACTATGGTGGCGGTAGACGGCTATCGGCTGGCCCTGCGAAGGGAAAAAATTGACAACCTCACGGGGGCGAAGGAATTTCGTTTCGTGGTGCCGGGCGCCGCTTTAAAGGAAGTCCAGCGCATCGCCGGAGACAGCGAGGAGCTGGTTGAGGTCGTTCAGGGCGAGCGGCATATTATGTTCAAAACCGGGGAAGTCACCCTCATCACCCGCCGTCTGGAAGGCGAGTTTCTGGATTACAGAAAGGCGATTCCCGCAACTTCCGCCATCCGGGTCAACGCCGATACCCGGAGACTGATGGAGTCCATTGAGCGCTGCTCCCTCATTATCAGCGAGCAGCAGAAAAGCCCCCTCCGCTGTACCTTCGAGCCGGGGATTTTGAAGGTCAAGACCTCCACCGCCCTGGGGAATGCCTACGACGAGTGCCCGGTGGACGGGGACGGACAGGGTCTGGAGATCGGCTTTAATCATAAGTACCTGCTGGACGCCCTCAAGGCGGTACCCACTCCGTCGGTCTATCTGTCCCTGAATACCTCCGTCTCTCCCTGTGTCATCACCGGGGCGGAGGGCGGCAATATCGCCCCGGATGCCTTTACCTATATGGTGCTGCCGGTCAGATTGAAGGCAGGAGTATAAAATAAGATTCCCGTTACCGGGGGGCGAGTACCCTCTCCGGGGCATTCCCGCCCCTACCACATGATTGAGAGATCAGCAAAGATCGGGTAGGGGCGGCCCTCGGCCGCCCGCTATCAAAGGAGAACCTATGGAATACCGTTCCAAGATCACAACCGAATATATCAAGCTGGACAGCCTTCTCAAATACGAGGGTCTGGTGGAGACCGGCGGCGACGCTAAGCTCCGCATTCAGGCCGGCGAAGTGAAGGTCAACGGCGATCAGTGCACCATGCGGGGCAAGAAGCTCCGTCCCGGCGACGTGGTAGAGATCGACGGCAATACCGTCATCATCGAATGATCGTTCAAAACCTGAAGCTGGACGGCTTTCGCAATTACAGCGGACTCAATGTGGACTTCCACCCCGGCATCAATGTGGTGGTGGGGGAGAACGCCCAGGGCAAGACCAACCTGATCGAGGCCATCCGCTACTTCTCCGACTGCCGCAGCCACCGGGCGCGGACGGATCGGGAGCTGATCTCCTTTGAACGGGACAGCGCCAAAATGGAGATGCTGCTGGAGAGCCGGAACCGGGATTTTAAGCTGGAGGCGGAGCTGAGAAAGGGCGTCCGCAGGAGCTTAAAGTCCAACGGGGTGAAGCTGAAAAGCGCAGTCGAGCTGGCCGGCATTTTGAATACCGTGCTCTTTTGTCCGGAGGATCTGTCCCTCATCAAGGCGGGAGCGTCCCAGAGACGGCGGTTTCTGGACGACGCCATCAGCCAGCTCCGCCCCAGATACGCCGAGGCCGTCGGGGAATATCGCCGGCTTCAGGAGCAAAAGACCCGAATCTTAAAGGACTATCTGGACGATCCCGTTGTGGCGGATACGCTGGACACTTACAGCATCAGAATGTGCCAGTTAGGCGCGCACATCATCCACTATCGGGCCTATTACGTGGAAAAGCTCAGGCAGTTCGCCCCGAAGATCCACCGGGATTGCTCCGGCGGGCGGGAGGAGCTGGGGCTGACCTACCGGACGGTAAAAACCGTCACCGACCCCCTTGCCCCGGCGCTGGTGATCTATTCCCAGCTTTTGGAGCATATGGAGGGGCATAAACGGGCAGAATGGGAGAGCAGAAGCTGTCTCTCCGGCCCCCATAAGGACGATATTGACGTTCTCATCAACGGCGTCTCCGCCCGAGCCTTCGGCAGTCAGGGTCAGACCCGGACAGCGGCGCTGGCGCTGAAGCTGGCAGAGCGGGAGATCAGCCGGGACGACCGGGAGGAATATCCGGTGCTGCTCCTAGACGATGTCCTCTCCGAACTGGATCCCCGGCGGCAGGAGTTCGTCCTCAACCGCATCGACCGAGGGCAGGTGTTCATCACCTGCTGCGAGGAGGAGAAGCAGGGGAGTTTGAAGGCGGGACGAGTGCTGAGGGTGGAAAACGGGCAGGTGCTTTGAATGGTACGAGAATACACCGTCACACCCTTCGCAGTACCAATGAGCACCCCAGCGCCAACCAACGCATTGCACCACACGAGCGCCTCCCAGTCGGCTGAAAGCCAGCAGCGCACGCACAACAGGCAGAAGATGATAACACGGGGCAGCAGAGAAACCACATTCGCCCCTGAAAATCGAGGTCACTATGTATCTCTACTTAGGCAAAAACACGGTGATCCGTGATTCGGATATCATCGGCATTTTCGATCTGGACATCACAAGCCAGAGCTATCGCACCCGGCAGTATTTAAGCCGTGCCGAGCAGGCGGGACAGGTGGAGAGCGCCACCGATGATCTGCCCAAAAGCTTTGTGGTTTGTCAGAGCAGAGACAGTGACCGTCAACGGGTGATTCTGGCTCAGCCCGCCAGTGCCACGCTACAGAGGCGACTCAGGACGGACAGCAGAAAGAAAGAAGCATTGTAGATATGGAATTAACATCTGGATCGGCAAAAAAAAGATTGGACTGGATTGATGTGGCCAAAGGTTTAGGCATTCTGATGGTGCTCTACGGTCATAGTTATGGGCCTCATAACAGATACATTTATCTCTTTCATATGCCCCTGTTTTTTCTGCTCTCCGGTTTTCTGTACAACCCCAGAGGCAGCTTTCGGGACTTTTTGATCCGCAAGGTCAAGAGCCTATACATCCCCTTTGTGGGATGGAATATCCTCATCCTCATCGGACGGCTGATCCCAAAGTTGATGCGGGGAAACCTGACATCGGGCATCATACTGTCCACCCTGAAGAAGATCGGAGGGGTATTGCTGACGTTGGACAAAGATGGAGACTATCTTGGAGCAATCTGGTTTCTCGGCGCCCTGTTTACCGTCTCTGTTGCCTATAAATTTCTGGACGTTTTTATAGAAGAGGGCGCATACAAGCGGCTGTTTATCACGGCGCTCTGCTTTATCGCCGGGATCTCCGCACTTTATATCACGCTGCCCTATAAGCAGAGCCGGGTGTTGATATTGAGTATGTTCTATGCGCTTGGGTACCTTGTCCGCCTGCACTGGGAGGAATTTTGGAAGTGCTTTACATGGGCAGCCGGCGCCGTGGCACTGATTCTGCTTGCTTGGATCGGTATGACCACAAGAGCCGATCTGGGGAATAATGAGTATACCAGCTTGCTGCTCTTCTTCTTTGCCGCCTGCCTTGGCAGCTTCGTTACCGTGTGGCTGGCAAGGATGATCGACAGCGGCAAGAGCAAGCTCTGCGTCTATGGAAAGCGGTGCCTGAGCTGGTGGGGCAGAAACAGCATGGATATTCTGATCTGGCAGTTTGTCATGTTCCGTCTGGTGGCGGCCTTTCAGTTCTGGATGGAGGGCGAGCCGGTCAGAAGGGCGCTGAAGGAGCGGATCTATATCACCTCCGGCGGCTGGTGGATCACCTATACCGCAGTGGGCATTCTGGCGAGTCTGCTTTGGGGCTGGCTGCTGCGGCAGGGCTTCTGGGGCAAGCTGCTGAAAAAGATCTATCTGGTCAGATAAAGTAACTGTTTTAAGAATATGAGGTTGAATTATGGCTGAAGAATTACTGGAAAAGGGCACGGCGGTGTCCGCCGACAACGATTACAACGCCTCGGAAATTCAGGTGTTGGAGGGCTTGGAGGCCGTCCGGAAGCGTCCGGGCATGTACATCGGCTCCACCTCCTCCTCCGGTCTCCACCATCTGGTGTATGAGATCGTGGACAATGCCATTGACGAGGCGCTGGCGGGCTACTGCGACCGCATTGAAGTCACCATCGGCGAGGGCGACATCATCACCGTCACCGATAACGGACGCGGCATCCCCGTGGACATTCAGGCACAGACCGGAAAGCCCGCATTGGAGGTCGTCTTTACCATCCTCCACGCAGGCGGCAAGTTCGGCGGCGGGGGCTATAAGGTCTCCGGCGGCCTTCACGGCGTAGGCGCCAGCGTGGTCAACGCCCTGTCCGAATGGCTGACGGTGCAGGTTCATAAGAACGGCAAAATCCATGAGATGAAGTTCGCCCGCGGTCACGTCACCCAGTATATGACCGTAGTAGGGGATACCGACAAGACCGGCACCGTCGTCACCTTCAAGCCCGATCCGGAGATGTTCGAGGACACCGTCTATGACTACGAGATCCTCCACAAGCGGATGCAGGAGCAGGCATTTTTGAACGCCGGACTCACCATCGTCATGGAGGATGCCCGCCCCGGTCACGAACAGCGGGAGGAGATGTGCTATGAAGGCGGCATCCGCTCCTTCGTGGAGTTCATCAACGAGAACAAGACGCCTATCCACAACCATGTCATCTATATGGCGGGGGAGCAGGACGACGCCATGGCCGAGGTGGCCTTACAGTACACCGATAGCTATAACGAGATCATTGTCTCCTTTGCAAACAATATTCACACCCCGGAAGGCGGCATGCACGAGACGGGGTTCAAGACGGCGCTGACCTCCGTTTTGAATGCCTACGGCAAGCAGAAGAAGCTCCTCAAGGACGACGAGAAGGTCTCCGGCGACGACTGCCGGGAGGGTCTTACCTGCGTCATCTCCGTCAAGCTGACGGAAGCTCAGTTCGAGGGTCAGACCAAGGCGAAGCTGGGCAACAGCGAGATTCGGACGCTGGTGAACAATATTGTCTCGGAAAAGCTGGAGATTTTCTTAGAGGAAAATCCCGCCGTGGGCCGTGCCATCATCGAAAAGGCCACCACCGCCGCCAGAGCCAGAGAGGCCGCAAGAAAGGCCCGTGAGTCCATCCGCCGCAAGACGGCGCTGGGCGGCGCCGCCATGCCGGATAAATTGAGAGACTGCAACGAGAATAACCCGGAACTGACGGAAATTTACATCGTCGAGGGCGACTCCGCAGGCGGCTCCGCCACCCAGGGGCGGGACAGCCGTTTTCAGGCGATCCTGCCGCTGTGGGGCAAGATGCTCAACGTGGAAAAGGCAAGGGCGGACAAGGTCTACGGAAACGACAAGCTCCAGCCCGTCATCACCGCTTTGGGCGCCGGTATCGGGGACGAGTTCGACCCCAACAAGCTCCGGTATCACAAGGTCATTATCATGGCGGATGCCGACGTGGACGGCGCCCATATCCGGACGCTGCTCCTCACCTTTTTCTTCCGGTTTATGCGGCCGCTGATCGAGCAGGGCTATGTCTACTCCGCCGTGCCGCCGCTTTACAAGCTGACGAGGGGCAAGACGACGAGAGTGGCCTTCTCCGATGAGGAGAGAGACGCTGTCTCCAACCAGATGCGGGGGGACAATCCCAACGCTAAGATCGACATCAGCCGGTTCAAGGGTCTGGGCGAGATGGATCCCCACGAGCTGTGGGAGACCACCATGGACCCGGAAAAGCGCACCCTGCGCCGCATCGAACTGGACGACGCCGTGGCCGCTGACGCTATCTTCACCGTCCTCATGGGCGAGAAGGTGGAGCCGAGAAAGGAATTCATTGAGCGGAACGCAAAGTATGCGGTGAATTTGGATTATTAAATTTACAGATGTCGGGTATTAAACGGGCGACCCGTGGTCGCCCGCCGATTATGATAGATTACGATTTTCACAGAATGGAGAATCATATGGCATCCAAGAAACCCAGCTACGATCCGGAAGAAATTCGCTACCCGGATCAGGTCATTGTCACCTCTCCCCTTGTACCGGAGATGGAAAAATCCTACATTGAGTACGCCATGAGCGTCATTGTAGGTCGTGCCCTCCCTGACGTGCGGGACGGCTTAAAGCCGGTACACCGGCGCATCCTCTACGCCATGTATGAGGACAATCTGACCCACGACAAGCCCTTTAAGAAGTCCGCCACCTGCGTGGGCGACGTCTTAGGCCGGTACCACCCCCACGGAGACGCCTCCGTCTACGACGCCATGGTGCGTCTCGCCCAGGACTTCTCCATGCGCTACTGTCTGGTAGAGGGTCACGGAAACTTCGGCTCCGTGGACGGCGATCCTCCCGCCGCCTACCGTTACACCGAGGCGAGGCTGTCCCGCATCTCCGAGGAGATGCTGCGGGACATCGAAAAGGACACCGTGGACTGGGATCCCAACTTTGATGAATCCCGGAAAGAGCCGAGAGTGCTCCCTTCCCGCTTTCCCAATCTGCTGGTGAACGGCTCGTCGGGTATCGCCGTGGGCATGGCCACCAATATCCCGCCCCACAATCTGCGGGAGGTCATCAACGCCGCCATCTGCGTGCTGGACGATCCGGAGGCCACCCTTGCCGACCTGATGGAGCACGTGAAAGGCCCGGATTTCCCCACCCGTGGCATTATCATGGGTCGTGCCGGCATCCGGGCGGCCTATGCCACCGGACGGGGCAAGATCGTCGTCCGGGCAAGGCATGAGTTTGAGGAGTTCGGCAAGGACAGAACCCGCATTATCATCACCGAGCTGCCCTATCAGGTGAACAAGCGGATGCTCATCAAGAATATGGCCGAGCAGGTGGAGGACAAGCGGTTGGAGGGCATTTCCGATATTCGGGACGAATCTGACCGGAACGGCATGCGCATCGTCATCGAGCTGAAAAAGGATGCCAACGCTCAGGTGGTGTTAAATCGTCTGTTCGCTCAGACCCAGCTTCAGACGTCGTTTGCCATCAATATGCTGGCGCTGGTGAACAACCAGTCCCAGCCGAAGATCCTGTCGCTCCGCCACATTCTGGACGAGTACATCGCCTTCCAAGAGGAGGTCATTCTCCGCCGCACCCGTTACGACCTGAACAAGGCGCTGGAGCGGGCGCACCTGCTGGAGGGACTGCTGATCGCGCAGGACAACATCGACGAGGTCATTAAGATCATACGGGAATCCTACGACGACGCCAAGCAGAACCTGATGAAACGCTTCGGCCTCTCCGACGTGCAGGCGCAGGCGATTTTGGACATGCGGCTGAAAGCGCTGCAGGGGCTTGACCGGGAGAAGCTGCAAAACGAGTATAACGAGTTGAAAGAGCGGATCGCCTACTTCCGGCGGCTGCTGGAGGACGAGGCACTGCTTCGTCAGGTGCTGAAGGACGAGCTGACCGTCATTCGGGACAAGTTCGGCGACGACCGTGTCACCGAGATCCAGGACGTGGAGGACGAGATCGACATTGAAGATCTCATTGAGGAGGAGGAGTGCGTCTTTTCTCTGTCCCATGCCGGGTATATCAAGCGGACGCCGGTCTCCGCCTACCGCACCCAGAAGCGGGGCGGCAAGGGCGTCAACGCCCAGAACCTCCGGGAGGAGGATTATGTGGAGACGCTGTTCACCTGTTCGACCCACGATTTTATCCTCTTCTTTACCAATATCGGCAAGGTGCATCGGAAAAAGGGCTATCAGATCCCTGAGGCGGGCCGAGTGGCGAGAGGCACCAATCTGGTGAATGTCCTGCCGCTGGAGCCGGGGGAGAAGGTCACCGCCATGATCCACTGCCGCCAGTTCCGGGAGGACGCCTATCTCATGCTGGCCACTCGGAACGGTACCGTCAAGCGGATCAACCTCGCCGGGATCAATACCGCCCGAAAGGCGGGGATTCGTGCGCTGACGCTGGACGAGGGCGACAGTCTCATTGCCGTCCGCTTCACCATGGACGGGGACGAGATGCTGCTGGCAACCCACGACGGCATGGCGATCCGGTTTGCCATTGAGGATGTGCGCTGCATGGGCCGTGACGCTGTGGGCGTTCGGGGCATTAAGCTGCGCCCCGGTGATTACGTGGTGGGCGCTGAGGTGGCCGGCCACGGCGAGGCGCTCCTGACCATCACGGAAAACGGTTACGGCAAGCGGACTTCTGTGGAGGAGTACACCCTCCAATCCAGAGGCGGCTACGGCAACAAGAACTACAATATCACGCCCAAAACGGGCAGCGTAGTGGCCACTGCCATTGTCAAGCCGAGAGACGATGTACTCATTATCTCCGACGACGGTACCATGATCCGTACCTCTGCAGGAGACATCAGCGTCTATTCCCGGGTCACCCAGGGCGTCCGGGTGATGAATCTGGCGGAAGGCGTGAAGGTCATCAGTCTGGCCAAGACCAGGATGTACGAGATGGAGGAGCTGGAGGAAACGTCTGAGGGCGTGGAAACCCCGGAATCCGTCGAGACTGAGAAATAAAAATCACCCGGGCAGGAGTTGACTTTCCGCCCGGGGGGTAGTATATTATAAGTACAAGGGTGCTACCCGGCAAACGGTTAGCCCTCAGTTGTTACAAGAAGTAACCGCCAAGTAGCGAGCCGGGCGGTTACTTCTTTTTTCTGTTGAAGAAAGCGAGAATGAGACCGGCTAAACTGATCAATACGATGGAGTATTGAAAAAGATCAGCGTAAGTAACCATTTCGCCACCCCCCTTCGCAAGGGGGTGAAAGAAGTTACCCCCTTTGGTAAGAGGGCTAACCGCCGCCATAATGGGTAGCACCAATGGAATGATAACACAAAAAACAATGTCGTTCAACAGATGAAGTAAAAACGGAGAAAATTTTATGAAAACAGTCACACTTTACACCGACGGCGCCTGCTCCGGCAACCCGGGGCCGGGGGGCTGGGCGGCCATTCTGATCTATGGAAATTATCAGAAAGAAATGTCCGGCGGCGAAAAGAACACTACCAACAACCGCATGGAGCTGACCGGGGTGATTCGCGGCCTGGAGGCGCTGAACCAGCCCTGCGAGGTGGAGCTGTACTCCGATTCCAAGTATGTCATTGACGCCCTGCAAAAGGGCTGGGCGGTAGGCTGGCGGCGTAACGGCTGGGTGAAGGGGGACAAGAAGCCTGCCCTCAACCCCGACCTCTGGCAGCGTCTGCTGGAGTTGGTGGAATATCATACCGTGCATCTCCACTGGGTGAAGGGACATGCGTCCAACCCCATGAATAACCGCTGCGATGAGCTGGCGGTCAGCGAGTGGAAGAAGTTAAAGTAAATTTGTGATTTGGCGGTGGATGAGGTCTGCCGCCTGCAAAACACCACACCCCCGCCGTTTGGCGGGGGTGTTCGTCATTTT
The DNA here is from genome assembly GCA_902775105.1 of Oscillospiraceae bacterium. Taxonomy (GTDB): domain Bacteria; phylum Bacillota; class Clostridia; order Oscillospirales; family Oscillospiraceae; genus Onthomonas. The sequence goes on along the minus strand of CACYLC010000009.1, from coordinate 11,479 downwards.
ATCTCAATTTTCCGTTGGGGCATTGCTCTGCCCTTCACCGCTGCGGCTGCGGGGACGGTGCCTGCGGTTGTGGGGACGGCTGCGGCGGGGGGACTCGGAGGATGATTCCTCTCCCTGCTGGGGCTTTGACGGCTCCGCTGTCTGAGCTGCCTCGCCCTTATTTTGCTGAGGGCGGCGGGGACGGTTGTTCTGCCGGGGACGCTCCCGCTTGGGACGGGCAGCCTTGTCCTCTCCGGCCGGGGAATTGTCCTCCGTGGAAACAGGCGGCTCGTCCAAAAGCTGTTCCGGAAGGGGACGGGCAGGTTTCTCCTTTTCCGTCGTCTCCGGCTTCTCATAGCCCGCCGGACGCTTGCCCTTGCCGTTACGAATGACGCAGAGGTCGCAGTTGTGGTAGCATTTTGGCTCCTCCGGATCCTTGTCCAGTACCACCTTGGAGGTCTCCCGCAGGAGATTTACCTGACAGACGGTGCCTATGCCGTCAGGCGTCTCTACCAGAGAGTCCTGCTTGGGGGCACGCTTGATGAGGTCGGTATAGGCGTCCTGCTCATATTTCAGGCAGCACATGAGCCGCCCGCAGGCGCCGGAAATCTTGGTGGGATTCAGAGAGAGATTCTGGGTCTTTGCCATCTTGATGGAGACGGGATGGAAGTCGTTTAAAAACTGAGCGCAGCAGTAAGGTCTGCCGCAGACGCCCAGTCCGCCCAGCATCTTCGCCTCGTCCCGGACGCCCACCTGACGCAGCTCGATGCGGGTGCGGAAGATACCGGCCAGATCCTTGACCAGCGCCCGGAAATCCACTCTGCCCTCGGCGGTGAAGAAGAAGAGGATCTTGCTGCCGTCAAAGCTGTACTCCACCTCAATGAGCTTCATCTCCAGCTTGTGCTGAGCGATTTTCTCCTGACAGACCTGAAATGCCCAGGCCTCCTTCTTCTGATTCTCCTCCAGCTGGCGGAGATCCGTCTCCGTGGCAAGGCGCAGCACCGGACGGAGCGGGGAGATGAGCTGCATCTCGTCGATCATGGTGTTGCCCTTGACGCAGGTGGCGCATTCCAGGCCGTTGGTGGTCTCCAGAATGACGGACTGTCCCTCCTCCACCTTGAGGCCGTTTGGATTAAAAAAGTATTCTTTTCCGCCGTTTTTAAAGCGGACACTGATGATTTCGGTCATGGTTGTTCCTCCGATTGGATAGGGGTGCGTATGAAACAGAAAAAAGGGAAATACTCACATCAATTCCCACGCACTCACCGCAAACCAGCCTGCGCTGTGGGCGGGGGAGACGTTGCGCTCCATGGCGGCCCATCCGTTTTTACAGAGCTGGGCCAGAGCGGAGAACTGTTGCGGGGAGAGGGCATTGCCCCAGAGGTATGCCCCGGGTCTGTGCGCCAGAGCGTCGGCACAGAGCGCCACGATCCGCTCATAAAACTGCGCCATCTGCTCCCGGCTCAGCTTGTCGTTCTGCACGCCCACCGACCACTCCATCAGCGCCAGCTCCGACTGCTCCCGGAAGGCAGCGGCGAAGCGCTCCACTGCGGCTTTGACCTTGGGATCCTCCGGCAGGTCGGATCGTTCCGCCTGTCCTCCCGGAGGCGTCAGCTCGTAGCAGACGCAGCGGGAGCGGATGGTCTCCAAAAGCGCCATGGGGTTTTCCGCAATGAGCAGGAAGGAGGCATATTCCGGTCCGTCCTCCAGCACCTTTAACAGGGCATTCTGAGCGTTGACGTTCATCGTCTCCGCCGGGTCGATGAGATACACCTTTCGCTTTGCCTGATTGGGGCGGATAAAGGCGTCGTTTCGGAGATTTCGAATGGTGTCCACCACGATGTCCTTTTTGTCCCGGTCTTTGGAGGAGACAAAGGCGGAGAGGGGCGGCACGTCGGGGTGGATGCCCTCGGCCACCCGTCTGCAGTTGAGACATTGGCCGCAGGGGGCGATGTCCGGCCGGTCACAGACCATGGCCTGAGCCAAAAGCCTTGCCAATGTGTGCCGACCGCTGCCCCTAGGGCCGCCCAGCAGGATGGCATGGGGCAGATGACTTGCGCCGGAGAGCTGGCTCTTCAGACGGGCGTTTCCCGCAAGGGCGTCCAGATTCATACCCGCAGAAACTGGTCTACGTCCAGTACGAAAATGGTGGCGCCGCCTACGGTGATTTGGGCGTCCTCGTCCACCACCATGGAGTTATCCGGAGTCTTGCCGGGATTTTCCACGCTGCGCCAATGGACGGCGCTGCGGATCAAGGAAGAGACCTCCTTCACCCGCTCATCGGCCACGCCGGTGAACAGCGTCCGATTCTCCTGTCCGAGAAAGCTGCCTGTGGAGGGAATGCAGGTCGTGCCGTAGCCCTTTTGTGCCAGCGACTTTACGATGCGGTCGGAATCCTCCGGATGAACAATGGTGACGACCAGTTTCATTTGTGTTCCCTCTTTTCCCGGGTGGGATAGGAAATCCTCCTCACTCCACCACGCAAATATGCTCATTCAATCTATTATACCCTATCTCCGTCAAATACGCCAGATGCTTTTTTGTAATTCGTTCGCCGGGCGCCACCACCGGGACACCGGGAGGATAGGGGGCGATCTGCTGGGCGGCAATGCGCCCCTCTGCCTGAGACAGAGATAGATGCGCCACCCTGCCGAACACCGCCGCTCTGGGGGAACAGACTGTCTCCGGCGGAGGCGGCAGCAGGCGGGGGGGCTGGTACGGCTCCTGATAACCCAGTCCCAGTGCGGTCAAAACGGTGTCCAGGCGGTCAAGCTGCTCCTCTCCGTCCGCCCCGGTGAGGATCAAGACCACATGATGCCGGTCGTACATCTCCGGGTAAACCCCCAGTGCCTCCAGCTCCTGCGCCAGTGCTTCACCGTCTTCCACTAAAAGTGTCAAACGCATGGGGTCAAGGAAACAATTTGTTTCCCGGAGACAGGGATACTTCTCCCGCAGCTGCAGCACTGCCCCGCCCACGAGAAAGCTCCGCTCTTCGCCGCCGCAGGCAAGCCACGTCCGTAGCCGATCCAGCGCCGCCATCATGGGGTAGGAGGGGGAAGAGGTGGCAAACAGCAGGCTGCTTCGCCGCAGGTCGTCTGCGACACAGCCGTTGGCAAAGAGCAGGGCCGTCTGACCCGGAGCGGGCAGAGTCTTGTGGGTGGAGACGACGACAAAATCCGCCCCGGCATAGGGATTTTCGTTGTAAAAGAGGGGCAGATGGGCGCCGTGAGCGGCGTCCACAATCAGCCGCGCTCCATAGGCGTGGCAGACCTCCAAAATCGACTTTACATCGGAACAGACGCCGTAATAGGTGGGAGAGGTGATACAGACGGCTTTACAATTTGGAAGGTTTTCCAGCATTGCCGCAACAGTCTGTGGAGAAACTGCTCCGTAGACGCCGCCGTCCTCCAGCCAGGGACGATCCAGCCAGACGGGCTGCAAGTCCAAAAGTGCCATGCCGGTGTGAAGGCAGCGGTGGCTGGTGCGATCCATCAAAATGGTCTCTCCCGGTTTGGCGGCCAGATGCAGGGCGGTATGAAGTCCCTGAGTGGAGCCGCCGGTGAGAAACAGGCAGCATTCACTCCCCCAGTAGTCCGCCCAGAGCTGTTCGGCCCGGTCAATGAGGCCGTCCGCCTCGTAGAGGTTGCCGGTTCGGCTCAGTTCGGTGAAGTCGATGGCGGCATAGCCCTTCAGCTCCGGCACAGGCAGGCCGATGCCCTTGTGGCCGGGCATGTGCATCCGGAGGGGATTTTCCTCCGCAAAGCGGTGGAGGGCGTCATAGAGGGGGGCTTCCAGGGGGGTGGAGTTCATAAGCATACCTCGTTTGGGATTTATGGGATTATTGTATCATGTTTTTGGGAAAAGGAAAGGGGGAATAGGTGGAAAACGAACGGTATTATAACAAAAGCGGGCGATTTATAAATCGTCCGCCGATTGACAGCAAATCAGTTGAAATAGCGTTAGAACAAGGCAGAATGACGGACAAGACCACGGAGAGCATCCTTGGCAAGGACTTGACGGATGCCGGGGAGATCAAAAGGGGCAAAGAATTTCCGTCAACCAGCATAACCAATACCTGAAAACGGCTCCGGTAATTTGTCCACACCCCACAAAAACAAAATAATTCCGGTGTTCCCGCTTGACAGCCGGGGGTTGGGTGTGTAAAATACGGGTAAACCTACCAATTAAATATGTTAAAGACGATGAAGAGAAGAGTAAGCGGGAAGCTATGGCGCAGAGAGCCTCGGTCGGTGAGAAGAGGTACAGAAGAGCCCGCTGAAGATGGCCTTGGAGTTGCGCGGCTGACTACCGGAACCGGTACAGGCTGCGACGGGAACGCCCGTAACAGCGTAAGAGTTTGTCGGAACTCTCAAAGGTCTGATTTCGTGAGGAGTCAGACGAAGCAAGGTGGTACCACGGCGCGGAGCGCACGTCCTTGAGGCAGCATGCTTCAAGGGCTTTTTTGTTTCCCATTTCAAAGAGAAAAGGAGAATCCCTGTGAGTGAACCCATCATTCAGGTTCGGCACCTGACCAAGACCTTTGGTGAGGGAGAGACTGCCGTCCATGCGCTGGACGACATCTCGCTGGACGTTCATCCCGGCGAAATATACGGCATCATCGGCCTTTCGGGGGCGGGCAAGAGCACTTTGGTGCGATGTCTGAACCTGTTAGAGCGCCCCACCTCCGGCAGCGTCATGGTTGACGGCAGCGAGATGACCCGGCTCAGCGACAAGGAGCTGCGGCTGGCTCGGCGGAACGTGACCATGATCTTCCAGAGCTTTAATCTGCTGATGCAGCGCACCTGTCTGAAAAACGTCTGCTTCCCCATGGAGCTTTCCGGGGTACATAAGGCGAAGGCGGAGGCGAGAGCCAGAGAACTGCTGGAGATTGTGGGACTGGCGGACAAGGCGGACGCCTATCCCGCCCAGCTCTCCGGCGGACAGAAGCAGCGAGTGGCGATTGCAAGAGCGCTGGCCACCGACCCCAAGGTGCTGCTCTGTGACGAGGCGACCTCCGCCCTTGACCCCACCACCACCGCCTCCATTCTGAGCCTGTTGAAGGATTTGAATCAGAAGCTGGGCGTCACCGTGGTGGTCATCACCCACCAGATGAGTGTCATTGAGGAGATCTGTACCCGAGTGGCCATTCTGGACGGCGGTAAAATCGCCGAGGAGGGAGAGGTCACCGATATCTTTTCCAATCCCAAGACCGACGCCGCCCGGCGGCTGGTCTACCCCGGAGGCGTGGGGGAAAACCTGCTCTCCGGCAGCCGCACCATTCGGGTGGCCTTCAACGGCGGTACGGCCTATCAGCCTTTGATTGCCTCTCTGGCCATTGACTGCGGCGTGAAGGTCAACATTCTGGGCGCCGATACCCACAACATCGACGGCAAAGCCTACGGCTCCATGCTGCTGGGACTGCCGGAGGATGAGAATGAGGCGGCAAAGGCGCTGAGCTACATCCGTTCCCAACCCTATGTCACCGCAGAGGAGGTGGAGAGCCATGGCTGATATCTTTACCGCCGCCTTCTGGAATCAGTACGGAGCGCTGCTGTGGAAGGAATTCATCCATACCATGGTCATGACCGGCGTCTCTACCGTATTCGCCTATCTCATCGGCCTGCCTCTGGGCGTGCTGCTGGTGCTGACCGCTGACCACGGCATCCGGCCCCACAGAATATTGAATCAGATCGTGGGCTGGATCATCAATGTGGGCCGCTCCCTTCCCTTTATCATTCTGATGATCTCCATTATGGACTTCACCAAGCTCATCGTGGGCACCAAGATCGGCGTCAAGGGCGCCATTGTTCCGCTGGTGGTCTCTGCGGCGCCCTTTATCGCCCGCATGGTAGAGACCTCCCTTGCTGAGGTGGACGCCGGCGTCATTGAGGCGGCTCAGTCCATGGGTGCCTCTACGTTCCAGATCGTCTGGAAGGTCTATCTGCCGGAGGCAAAGCCGTCCCTGATTCTGGGCTGCTCCATCTCCATCATCACCATTCTGGCCTATACCGCCATTGCCGGCGCCGTGGGTGCCGGCGGTCTGGGCGACCTCGCCATTCGCTACGGCTACAACCGCCGGGTGGCCTCCATGCTGCTGGTCACTATCGTCATTCTGGTGTTGCTGGTCCAGATCATCCAATCTGTTTTCAGCCGTTTGTCTACAAGTATTGATAAACGTTTGAAATAAAAATTTCTTTAGGAGGAAATGAACATGAAGAAGCTTTTCGCACTGATCCTGGCTCTGGCTCTGGCTCTGAGCCTGGCTGCCTGCGGCGGCAATAGCAACAACACCGCTGAGGAGCCTGCCGAGACCGTCGTTCTGAAGGTCGCCGCCTCCCCTGTGCCCCATGCCGAGATCCTGGCTCAGGTCGTGGATGATCTGGCCGAGCAGGGCATTGAGCTGGTCGTCACCGAGTACACCGACTACGTGGTGCCCAACACCGCCGTGGAAGAGGGCGACGAGGACGTCAACTACTTCCAGCATGCTCCCTATCTGAACCAGTTCAACGAGGAGAACGGCACCCATCTGGTGTCTGTGGCTCCCATCCACTACGAGCCCTTTGGCATTTATCCCTGCCTGACCGCCTCTCTGGATGAGCTGCAGGACGGCGCTCTGGTTGCCGTGCCCAACGACGTGACCAACGAAGCCCGTGCGCTCCTGCTGCTGGCGGACAACGGCCTGATCACGCTGGCTGACGGTGTGGGCCTGAACGCCACCACCAACGACATTGTGGAGAACCCCAAGAACCTGCAGTTCATTGAGGTGGAGGCCGCTGCTGTCGCCAACCTGACTTCCGAGGTGGATATCGCCGCCATCAACGGCAACTACGCTCTGGATGCCGGCTTCTCCTCTGCCGCTGACGCCATTGCCATTGAGGATCCCAACTCCGAGGCCGCTCAGACCTACGCCAACCTGATCGTGGTCAAGGAGGGCAACGAGAATGATCCCGCTGTCCTGGCTCTGGTGGAGGCGCTCCAGTCCGATGAGGTCCGTGACTACATCAACAGCACCTACGAGGGCAACGTTCTGCCCATCTTCTAATCAGAATCTGTTCTGATCACCGCACCCCGCTCCGGACTTCCGGAGCGGGGTGTTTTGCGTTCCGGGTCACCTCTTTGCCTCCCGCAGCATAACCTAAGGGTGACAAGGAGGTCTGTCTATGTGCGGAATCGCCGGATTTTGTGATTTTACCCGAGACAACCGAGGGACGGAGTGGCAGCTGGCGGGCTGGAAGATGGCAAACTCCATGGCGCGCCGGGGGCCGGATGACGAGGGGGAGTGGTATGACAAAAACTGCCTTCTGGCCCACCGGCGTCTGGCGGTCATTGACCCGGAGCAGGGTCGTCAGCCCATGACCTACACCGAGGGCGGTCGTACCTTTGTCATCTGCTACAACGGGGAGCTGTATAACACCCCTGCACTCCGGGAGACCTTGGAGGCAAAAGGCCACACCTTTCGTACCCGCTCCGACACGGAAGTTCTGCTCCACGCCTGCATCGAGTATGGCGCTGAGGTGGGAGAGTACATAGAGGGTATCTTTGCCTTCGCCTTTTGGGACGGAGAGACGCTGCTCCTCCTTCGGGATCGATTTGGCGTCAAGCCGCTGTTTTACGCCCAGGTGGGGGAGACGCTGGTCTTTGCCTCGGAACCAAAGACACTGTTCCAATACCCCGGCCTGACGCCCCGAGCCGACCGGGAGACCTGGCAGGAGATTTTGGCGGTAAACCCCGCCCGTACACCGGGACACGGGGTCTTTGCCGGGGTACACGAGGTGCCGCCCGGCCACTTTCTCCGGAAAAAGCAGGGGCAGACGGCGCTGGTGCAGTGGTATCATCTGCTGAGCCTGCCTCATCGGGAGAGCTATGAGGATACGGTTGCCCATCTCCGGGAACTGCTGGTGGGGGCGATCCGGCGGCAGCTGGTCAGCGACGTGCCGCTGTGTACCCTGCTCTCCGGGGGGTTGGACTCCTCCGTCATCACCGCCGTGGCGGCGAGGGACTATCAGGAGCGGGGACTGCCGCCCTTGGAGACCTATTCCTTCGACTATACAGACAATCAGAAGTATTTTAAGTCAAGTGCGTTTCAGCCCGACGCCGACTGGCCGTGGGTGGAGCGGATGCGCCAGGAATTCGGCACCCGGCACCGGGTGCTGACCTGCCCCCAGGAGCCGCTGGTAGACCTGCTGGAAAATGCCGCCGAGGCGAGGGACTTCCCCGGCATGGCGGATGTGGATTCGTCCCTCCTCTACTTTTGCCGGGAGATTCGAAAGCACCACACCGTCGCCCTCTCCGGGGAGTGCTCGGATGAGATCTTCGGCGGCTACCCGTGGTTCCATCGAAAGGATATGCTGGAGAGTGAGACGTTTCCGTGGTGCATGGACTTTTCCGCACGATCGGCCGTGCTTAACAAGGGACTGGCGGCGGATCTGGACTTAGAGGAATACGCCCGGTTCCGCTGTCAGGAGAGCCGGGCAAAGACGCCCCGTCTGGAGGGGGAGACCGGGGAGGAGCGAAACCGCCGGGAAATCGGCTGGCTCAATCTGAACTGGTTTATGACCAATCTGCTTGACCGCAAGGACCGGATGAGCATGTATTCCGGTCTGGAGGTCCGGGTGCCGTTCTGCGACCACCATCTCATCCAGTACGTCTGGAACATCCCGTGGGAGATGAAGAGCAAGGACGGCGTGCGCAAACAGGTCTTGCGGGATGCGGCAAAGGGACTGCTCCCGGAGGACGTGCGGAACCGACCCAAGTCTCCCTATCCCAAGACCCACAATCCCCTGTTTGAGCAGCTCTGCCGCAGGAGATTAAAGTCCGTTCTATCCGACCCAAACGCTCCCATCCACGGCATTGTGGACGAAAAGGCGCTGAAAGATGGCCTGCTGTCCGACGCCGGGGATTATGGTAAACCGTGGTTCGGACAGCTCATGGCAGGGCCTCAGATGATGGCGTGGCTCATTCAACTGAATCATTGGATGGAGGTCTATCATCTGAATGCATAAAGAAAAGCCGCCAGGGGTTGCGTGACCCTGGACGGCCGGGTGGCACGATCAAAAAAGCGCTTGTATTATTCTAATAGTAGTGATACAATAGTATCAGTAAAGAGCTGTTGGATCATTGGTATCCGACTAGCTCCCCGCACAATTGGTACTAAAAGAAGTAACCGCCTTAGTTGGAAGCTGGGGGCGGTTACTTCTTTTTATTCAGGTGGATGAGGGTGAGAATGGCACAGACCAGCAGGCCGGTCTGAACGGTCAATTCAGCGATCTTATAGACCGCATCCCAAGTCACCACGGCTATCCCCTCCTCTCATACGGAGGGGAGTATGTTCAAAAGAAGCTGCCCCTCCTTGATGAAAAAACAGGGGAGCGAACCGCAAATACCGGTGAATATAACAGCTCTTTACCGTGGGGGCATTGTAGCATAATCTGGTTTTTCTTGCAAGAAAAAAGAGAAAAGCGGACAGGTTGAGCCTGCCCGCTTATTCTGTCTAAGCTTAATTTTCGTCCAGATCCAGCTTGATATGGACTTCCTTGAGCTGCTTTTCCTCCACGGCGGAGGGGGCGTCCATCATGACGTCCTGAGCGTTCTTGTTCATGGGGAAGGGAATGATCTCCCGGATGGAGTCCTCGCCGGCCAGCAGCATGACCATCCGGTCCACGCCGGGGGCGATGCCTGCATGGGGAGGTGCGCCGTAGGTAAAAGCGTTGTACATGGCGGGGAACTTGCGGATCACGTCCTCCTCACCCAAGCGCACCAGCTCAAATGCCTTGACCATGATCTCCGGATCGTGGTTCCGGACGGCGCCCGAGGACAGCTCTACGCCGTTACACACCAGATCATACTGATCGGCGGTGATGGTGAGGGGATCGAGCTCTCCACGCTCCGCCTTGAGCAGGACGTCCAGTCCGCCGGAGGGCATGGAGAAGGGGTTGTGGCAAAATTCCAGCTCGCCGGACTCCTCGCCGATCTCGTACATGGGGAAGTCCACGATCCAGCAGAACTCGTACCGCTCTCTGTCCATGTGGCCGGGAACGGCTGCGCCCAGCTTATTGCGGAGGACGCCGGCGGCCTTCTGAGCGTCACCCAGCTTGCCGGCGGTAAAGCCGATGAAGGCACCGGGGGTAAGGCTCAGCTTTTCGGTGAGAGCGTCCTTGGAATCCACAAGGAACTTGCTGACGCCGCCGGCGAGATTGCCGTTCTCGTCCACCTTGCACCAGTAGGCTTTGCTGCCGGACTGAACCTCGACTTCGGCGCACAGCTTGTCGATGGCCTTCCGGGCGAGGCCGCAGTTGGGCACGACGACGGCCTTGACGGTCTGATGCTGGAAGGGGGCAAACTCGGTTTTCGAGCAGATCTCACTGACGTCCTGCACAATGAGGTCAATGCGGAGGTCGGGCTTGTCGCTGCCGTAGGTCTCCATGGCGTCCCGGTAGGAGATGCGCTTGAAGGGAGCCTCGGAGGCGATATGGTAGGTGCCGTACTTGGCGAAGATGGGGGGCAGCACCCGCTCCATGACGGCAAACACATCGTCCTGACCGGCGAAGGCCATCTCCATGTCCAGCTGGTAGAACTCGCCGGGGGAGCGGTCGCCGCGGGCATCCTCGTCCCGGAAACAGGGGGCGATCTGGAAATAGCGGTCGAAACCGGAGGTCATCAGGAGCTGCTTAAACTGCTGGGGCGCCTGGGGCAGAGCGTAGAACTTGCCGGGGTGTTTACGAGCCGGAACCAGATAGTCTCTCGCGCCCTCCGGGGAGGAGGCGGTCAAAATCGGAGTGGTGATCTCCAAAAAGCCCTCCTCGGTCATGGCCTGACGCAGGGCGGAGACCACGTTGCAGCGGAGAATGATGTTCTTTTTGACCTCGGGGTTCCGGAGATCGAGATAGCGGTACTTGAGGCGAATGGATTCGTCCGCCTGACGGCTGCGGTTAATCTCAAAGGGCAGCTCGTTGTGGCGGCAGCGGCCTAAGACCTCGATCTTTTCGGGGACGACCTCGATCTCTCCGGTGGGAATTTTGGCGTTTTTGCTCTCCCGGATGCGGACAGTGCCGGTGACGGAGAGGGTGGACTCCTTGTTTAAGGGCTTGACGACGCGCATCATCTCGGCGGTTTCACACCTCACGGACGTTTTCCAGCCAGCCGACGATGGTGACGCTCTTTCCTGCATCAGCGGCACGCAGCTCGCCGCAGGTGTGGGTTCGGGATTGGAACATGGTTATTACCTCGATTCGATGGTAGATGGTATGGATTCGTAGGGGCGACGCTCAGCCGCCCGCCGAAAAAAGGAAGTCTGCCGAACGGGCGATTATCCTCAAGGGGTACTTCCGCCCCTTTACGGCTCCCTGTCGTGAATCGCCCCTACGGATTGTCACACGGAAATGCGGGGGACACCCCTCAATCCAAAATCACCGCACCCGCATTCCGCTGTTCCAGCTCCTCGGCAATGGCCTTGGCAGCCTCGTCAAAGGGAGCCGTCTCCTGCTGGGCGGTGTCCAGATTC
>CACYLC010000008.1 GCA_902775105.1 Oscillospiraceae bacterium | reverse complement strand
ACTCGGAGTCACGGCCGTTCTTGGTGGAGCCGCCGCCCTTCTTGTGGGCGAAGAACTGGAGAGAAATATTCAGCATCGGTGTTACACCTCCATAACTGTAAGATAGTCGGGATAGCTCTGACGAAGCCCGGTCAGATAGACCATCATGCCCGTCAGCAGATTTTGGCAGGTATGCTCGTCCTCATCGGAGAGCCCGCCGGGGAGATGGAGCGCAATATGGGGAACCTCCGGCTCCACCTTGACAGCGGCGGCCAGTCCCAGCACATCGTTGATGGTACATTCCACCAACTGAATGGCGCTGACCACGGTGTTGCAGATCAGGTCAGCCCCCTCCTCTGCGTAGCCGCTGTGCCCGTGAATGTCGATGCTGACAATTCGGGCGCCCTCCATATGAAATGTTACGGTAGTCATTAGCCGGCGATGATCTTGCCGATGGTCACCTTGGTGTAGGGCTGACGGTGACCCTGAGTACGCTTGTAGCCCTCCTTGGGCTTGTACTTCAGGACACGGATCTTCTTGCCCTTGCCGTTCTTCTCAACGGAAGCCTCCACCTTAGCGCCCTCCACCACGGGAGTGCCGAAGGTAGCCTTGTCGCCGTCGAGGATAGCCAGCACCTGGTCGAAGGTAACGTTGTCACCAGCCTGGACAGGCAGCTTCTCGATGAACAGAGTATCGCCCTCTGCCACCTTGTACTGCTTGCCGCCGGTTACGATAATTGCGGTCATGCGTTTGCACCTCTTTCCTTTAATACGGGCTCGCTCTCGTGGGCGCAGAACAGGTTCTGACTTAGGCCCATTTCAAAGCGGCTTTATCATTTTATCAGCCCGTAGGGCGCTTGTCAATGGTAAAACGGCATTTTTGACGAAGAATTTTGTATCCTGGCATTGTGACGGAAATCCTGCACCAATGGCGTTGCCGGCGGGAGAAGAAACGCCTCTCAACGGCGGCGGAAAATTGCAACAAGCCGAATCGACAATTTTTGGCGGCTTTCAGATTCAGAATTTGTGCAACAGGGAAATTACACTGTTTTAGACGGAAATTATTTGAAAAAACAGTGGATTTTCCGATTCTTTTTGATATAATGATGTCGCAAGTCTGCGACATACCAACGACAGAAACGATGTATGATATACAGCGGAGGAGAGTAAGAGATATGATTTCACACGGCAAGGATATCAAGATTTTTTCCGGCAGCTCTAACCCGAAACTTGCAAATGCAATTTGCAGCAACCTGGGTGTGCCGCTGGGCAACGCAGAGTGCATCCAGTTCTCCGACGGTGAGAGCTTCGTCTCCTTCTATGAGACGGTGCGGGGCAGCGATGTATTCCTGATCCAGTCCACCTGCGCCACCGGCGTCAAGGGCACTCCCGGCTATCGCAGCGTTAACGACAACCTGATGGAGCTGCTGGTCATGATCGACGCCTGCAAGCGCTCCTCCGCCGGCCGCATCACCGCTGTCATCCCTTACTACGGCTACGCCCGTCAGGATCGGCAGACCAAGCCCCGTGACCCCATCTCTGCCAAGCTGACCGCCAATATGCTGGTCCGTGCCGGCGCAGACCACGTCCTCACTATGGACATCCACTGCACCCAGATTCAGGGCTTCTTTGATGTCCCCATGGACAATATGCCCGGATCGCCCCTGTTTGTCCGTTACTTTAAGGAGAAGTTTGCCGGCCGTGAGGACGAGACGGTGGTCGTCTCTCCGGATGTGGGCTCCGTCGCTCGTGCCCGCGCCTTCGCCCAGAAGATGAATATGCCGCTGGCCATCGTGGATAAGCGCCGCCAGAAGGCAAACCACTCCGAGGTCAAGAACATCATCGGTGATGTCCGGGACAAGGACGTCATCCTGCTGGACGATATGGTGGATACCGCCGGCTCTCTCTGCGGCGCTGCCCGGGCTTTGGTGGAAGAGGGCGGTGCCCGCTCCGTCTCCGCCTGCGCCACCCACGGCGTGCTCTCTGGCCCTGCCCTCGAACGGATCGAAAACTCCGTGCTGGATGAGCTGGTGTTTTTGGATACCATTCCCATGCCTGAGGCTGCCAAGAACAGCAGCAAGCTGAAGTATCTCTCCGTCTCCGGCATGTTTGCAGACGCCATCAGCCGCATCTACAACGAGATCTCCATCTCCAGCATTTACGCCTGAGAGAAAGAGGTCGAACCGAACTGAATCAAGTCACATAGGGGGTGCTGCTGTCAGCATCCCCTATCCGTGCGTGGAAAAGAAGGTGTCCGTTTTGTTCTTCCGAAAAAACCAGACCTCCGGCGTGGAGTGGATTATCTGCTGCCTGGGCAATCCCGGGAGAGAGTATGAAAACACCCGTCACAATGTGGGCTTTCTCACCGCTGATACCCTGTCTGACCGGACGGGCATTCCGGTAAAACGCATCCGCTTCAAGGCGCTCACCGGCACCGGAGAGATTGCCGGACACAAGGTGCTCATTATGAAGCCCAACACCTATATGAATCTCTCCGGCACCGCGCTGCAGGAGGCGGCGGCCTTTTACAAGGTGCCCCCGGAGCGGTGTCTGGTCGTCTCTGACGACGTCACCCTCGATCCCGGTCGTCTGCGCCTTCGGAGAAACGGCTCCGCCGGGGGACACAACGGCCTGAAGAGCATTATCAATATGCTGGGCAGTCAGGACTTCCCCCGGGTCAAGATGGGCGTCGGCAAAAAGCCCCATCCCGACTACGATCTGGCAGACTGGGTGCTGGGGAAATTCTCCTCTGACGATCAAAAGAAGATCGCATCTGCGGCAGAAAAAGCCTGTGACGCCATTGAGTGCATTTTAAAAGACGGCATGGAAAAGGCGATGAACCGATATAATGGAATATAAACCTGCGATTGTTTGAGGTAACCCCATGAAACAGCTGAATCAAATTCTCAACCGGCTCCCGGAATATCAGGAGCTGGTGGCGCAGCTGGACGCCGGACGCTCCCCTGTGGAGTTGTCCGGCCTTTCCGGCGTCCACCGGGCACATTTAGCCGCCGCATTGCGGGAGCAGATGGACTGCCCGGTGGTGCTGGTCTGCCCCGATGAAAACGAGGGCAAGCGGCTGGCCTCCGACCTGAGAGCGCTGACGGGAGAGGAGCCGTTGCTGCTGGCAGGCCGGGAGTTCACCTTTCACGATGCCACCACCTCCCGCCAGTGGGAGCATCGGCGGCTGAAGGTGTTCCACAGCTTGCAGACGGGAAACTGCACTTTCCTCATTGCCACGGTGGAGGGGCTGTTGCAGCGTACCATTCCACCGGAGACCTTCCGCAAGGCCGCCATACGTTTGGAGGTGGGACAGGGCCTCGATCTGCAAAAGCTGCCTGCTCTCCTGACGGCATCGGGCTATGTCCGCTGTGAGCAGGTGGAGGGACCCGGCCAGTTTGCCCTCCGCGGCGGCATTCTGGACGTCTATGCCCCCAATCTGGACGGCCCTGTCCGGGCGGAGTTCTGGGGAGACGAGGTGGACGGCATGGGCCTTTTCGATCCGTCTACCCAGCGGCGCACTGGGAATATCCGGTCTGCCGAGCTGCTCCCGGCATCGGAGACCCTGCCCCAACTGGCTTCCGGCGGCGTGCTGGGACTGGTGGAGCAGATTGAGCGGGAGATTGCCCGTGGACAGAAAAACCGCGCTAAGACGAAAGAGGGTCAGGCGTTGGAGCAGACCCTCCGGCAGGACAGCGAGAAACTGAGCCAGCTCCACAGTTTCCCGGCGGCAGATCGGTATTTGGATCTGATCTACCCTCAATTTGCCTGCGGTTCGGACTATCTGCCCGACTTTGCTATGGTACTCTGGGCGGACAGCGGCCGGTGTAAGTCGGCGGGGGAGAACTACCTGTGGCGGCTCACCGAAGATGTGGAGACGCTGACCGAGACAGGGGTTCTCCGGGGCGGCAGCCTTAAGCTGGCCGCTGAGTGGGCTCCCTTTGTGGGTCGGCTGACCCGGGATTATCCGGCGGTCTTTCTGGACACCTTTGCCACTGCCTCCTGCCCCACCGACCCTGTGGCGCAGATCTCCCTGCGGTGCAAACAGCTGCCCTCCTTCGGCGCCAGCCTGGAGACGGCGGTCTCTGACTTGCAGCACTATCAGCGGGACGGGGCGGCCACAGTGGTGCTCTGTGCCACCCAGGGAAGAGCCAAGGCACTGTGGACGATGCTGCAGGAGCACAAGGTTCCCGCCGCCCTCAATCTGGATCTGACCGGCCTCCCCAAGGCGGGAGAGACCTTCCTGACGGTGGGCGGACTTTCCGCCGGTATGGAATATCCCGGTTTTGCCGTTTTGACAGAGGGCGCAGCGGTAGCGGCCCGACAGGAAAAGGCGTCCGGGAAGAAGAAGGCCACCAACCGCCAGAAGCTGGAGAGCTTTACCGACCTCTCTGTGGGCGATCTGGTGGTACACGAGACCCACGGCATCGGCAGATTCGTGGAGCTTGCCAAGATGAAGGTGGATGGCGTGGAGAAGGACTATATTAAGCTGGCCTACTCCGGTTCCGACACCCTCTACGTCCCTGCCACCCAGCTGGATATGGTGAGTAAGTACATCGGCGGCGGGGAGGAGGCCAATGAGCGGACAAAACTGTCAAAATTAGGCGGCACCGACTGGGCGAAAGCCAAGAGCCGGGCAAAGAAGGCCACAAAGGAGCTGGCAAAGGGGCTGATCCAGCTCTACGCCCAGCGCCAACGGCAGCCGGGCTACGCTTTCCACCCGGACGATCCGTGGCAGAAGGAATTTGAGGATAAATTTGAGTATCAGGAGACGGAGGATCAGCTCCGCTGCGTGCAGGAGATCAAGGGCGATATGGAGCGGGAGATCCCCATGGATCGCCTCCTCTGCGGCGACGTGGGCTACGGCAAGACGGAGGTAGCCCTCCGAGCGGTGATGAAGTGTGTGCTGGAGGGAAAGCAGGCGGCCATCCTCGCACCCACCACGGTTTTGGCCAATCAGCATTACCAGACCGCCGGCCAGCGCTTTCAGGGCTTCCCGGTCAAAATTGCCGTGGTCAGCCGGTTCCAGACGTCCACCCAGATGAAACGAATTCTCGGTGATCTGGAAAAGGGACTGATTGATGTGCTCATCGGCACCCACCGACTTTTCTCTAAAGACATCAAATTTAAAGATTTGGGACTTCTGGTGGTGGATGAGGAGCAGCGCTTTGGCGTCAGCCAGAAGGAAAAGCTGAAGGAGACCTTCAAGCAGGTGGATGTGCTGACCCTGTCGGCAACGCCCATACCCCGGACGATGAATATGGCCCTCTCCGGACTCCGGGACATGTCCACGTTAGAGGAGCCGCCATCAGATCGTCAGCCGGTGCAGACTTACGTGCTGGAGCACAACTGGTCCATGCTCTCCGACGCCATGGCACGGGAGATCGGCCGGGGCGGCCAGGTCTATTACCTGCACAACCGGGTGGAGAGCATTGCCGCCACCGCCCTGCGCATTCAGGAGATGCTGGGGGAGGATGTGAAGGTCTCCTATGCGCACGGAAAAATGACCGAGGAGCAGCTCAACGCCGTCATGAGCAAAGTGATAGACGGCGAGATTCAGGTGCTGGTTTGCACTACTATCATTGAGACGGGCATCGACATCCCCAACGTCAATACCCTCATCATCGAGGACGCCGACCGAATGGGCCTGGCTCAGCTCCACCAGATTCGGGGGCGGGTGGGACGCTCCTCCCGGCGGGCCTTTGCCTATCTCACCTACCGCAGAGGGAAGGAGCTGTCCGACGTGGCAGCCAAGCGGCTTTCTGCCGTCCGGGAGTTTGCGGAGTTCGGCGCCGGCTTCAAGATCGCCATGCGGGATCTGGAGATTCGGGGCGCCGGCAATCTGCTGGGCGCTGAGCAGTCCGGCTTTATGATGTCAGTGGGCTATGATATGTACTTAAAGCTGCTGGAGGAGGCAGTTTTGGAGGAAAAGGGCGAGACTGCCGTTCGCACCGAAGAGGTCACGGCGGATCTGACTGTCTCTGCCAATATTCCGGAGTATTACATCTCCTCTGCCGAGCAGCGGATGGATCTCTACCGCCGCATTGCCCGCATCCGCACCGACGAGGACGCCGACGATATGGTAGACGAGCTCATCGACCGCTACGGCGAGCCGCCCAAGGCGGTAAATAACCTCATCTCCATTGCGCTTCTGCGTGCGGCGGCCTCTGATGTGGGCTTTACCGACGTAAGCCAGAAGGGAAATGTGGTCAACTTTATTTTCCGGGAGGCCGACCTTCCCGGCGTGGCAAGACTTTGCGGAGAGCCGATCTTCAAGGGGCGGCTGTTGTTTTCCCCGGGAGAGAAGATCGTCCTCACCCTGCGGCTGCGTCCGGGGGAGAACACGCTGGCGTGGTCGGAACGGCTGGTCAAGGAGTACGCCAAGATGAAGGAGAAGGCAAAGCAGGCGGCAGAAGGTTGATGGGGATTGTATTTTTCGTTACGGTTTGGTACAATACCCACATA
The DNA here is from genome assembly GCA_902775105.1 of Oscillospiraceae bacterium. Classification (GTDB taxonomy): domain Bacteria; phylum Bacillota; class Clostridia; order Oscillospirales; family Oscillospiraceae; genus Onthomonas. The sequence goes on along the minus strand of CACYLC010000008.1, from coordinate 36,187 downwards.
ATCTGGCATTAGCCCGGGAGAGCCCTTCCCGGTTTTGCGGCGAAAGGAACGGATGACAAATGAAAAAAAGATGGATCGCACTGCTGCTGGCGCTGGCCATGCTGCTGGGCGCACTGACAGGCTGCGGCGACAAAGCGGCCGATGACGGCGATGACGAGAACAACCCCGCTGCCGGGGACGGGACAGAACCCGCTGAGAACGACGGGGAGACCGGGCTGACCGAGGTGCCTGCAGAGGCCAGGGAGGATCCCGTTGCCTATGTGACGGATGGCGCTGTCCATGGCGACGACGTTGTGATGACGGTCAACGGCATCGACGTCCCTGCAGGGGCGTTCACCTATTGGCTGTCGGATCAGTACGGCTCCGACGCCTACCTCTATCAGAGCTACGGCGTTGCGTTGGATGTCACGGAGGTCGGAGAGGACGGCACTACCGTTGCCGACCACTATGTCCAGCAGGCAGAGCAGATCTGCCAGATGAACGCCGTCCTTCAGAGCAAGGCGCTGGAGGCCGGGCTGGAGCTGACCGAGGAGCAGAAGGAAGGTCTGACCCAGCTGGAGGAGTCCTTCGATCAGGATTCCCTGACCTACTACGCCACCAACGCCGAGGCGCTTACCGCCGCCTATGAGGCGTCCTGTCTCGCCTCCAACCTGCAGGATTCGCTCTACGGCGAGGGCGGTGCCGAGGCGCCTACCGCCGAGACGCTGGCGGACTACGCCGAGGAAACCGGCACCTATACCTGCCGCTATATCCTGCTCTACACCGCAGATCTGGAGGAGGGCGACGATGAGAGCCGTGCCGCTCAGCTGGCTCAGGCGCAGGCGCTTTACGACCAGCTGGCCGCCTGCGCTCCGGAGGAGCTGGAGGAGACCTTCTCCCGGTTGCAGGCGGAGTATAATTATGACGGCAACACCGACCCGTTTACCTTTAATGACAAGTCCTCTCTGGCAGAGGGCTTCCGGGAGACGGTCTCTGCTGTGGATGTGGGCGAACTGGCCATCAGCGACGAGACCATGTACGGCTACTTCGTCATTCTTCGTCTGGACAATGATCTGGACGCCCTGAGAGAGGACTATGCCAGCGGCGCTTTTGAGGGCAAGATCGACCAGTGGATGGAAGAGGCGGACGTGACCGTCTCCGACGCATTGGAGGAGCTGGACGCCGTGGGCACCCTGCAGCGCCTGCAGGCACTGCAGGACGCGCTGATCGCAGAGCTGACTGCCGCCTACGCAGATACAGAGACAGCGGAATAACAGGATACCTGCTGCATGGCCCCTGAGTCGGTCCATGCAGCAGTTTTTTTAGAAATTTTAATGAAATCTTCCTCCCGTTCCCAGATGACAAAGCCGGATGGCTGTGCTACAATGCAGGCATGGAAGTTAGCGTAAGGTTACAGTTGCTGCAACACAGACGGAGGTGAGGTCAATGGGACTGAAAGACCTGTTTAACAAGGAAGATAAGCGGCAATTTGCGGAGCTGATCCGTCCCTACTGCATGACCGAACCGGTGCAGCGGCTGCGGCAGTTCCCGCATCACAAGAAGATCAACCGCTATGACCACGCCCTGCTGGTCTCCTACATCTCCTTCACTCTGGCCCGGCGCTGGTGTTGGGACGCACAGGCGGCGGCCCGGGCGGGACTGCTCCACGACCTGTTCTTCACCGAATGCGATAATACGTGGAAGCTCTGTATGACGCACCCGGAGACGGCAGCGGAGAACGCAGGGCGGCTGGTGAAGGATCTCTCCTCTAAGGAGCGGAACATTATCCTCTCCCATATGTGGCCTGCCGGACGGCATCTTCCCAGAAGCCGGGAGGCGTGGCTGGTGGATATGGTGGACAACTTTGTCACCATACTGGACATGACCGACCGCAGCCCCAAGTGGAGTTGCAAACTGAACGCCGTGATGGGGGCATTATAGAGCAAAAAAACAGCCTGCAGGGAGCACCTGCGGGCTGTTGACATAATATTTCGCCTAGTAAATGATCCAATACCCGATGACGCCGGAGAGGATGCCGATGGCCGCCCCGGCCAGCACGTCTCTGGGGAAGTGGACGCCGCCCACCACACGGCAGAAGGCCAGCGCTGCGCCCAAAAGCAGGAACAGGACGCCCATCGCCGGACACAGCCAGAGATAGGTCATGGCAATGACAAAGGCGGAAAAGACGTGGCGGCTGGGAAAGCTTCTGCCCTCTGTGTCCTTATGGAGAATGGGGTCAATGTCCAGCGCTTCATAAGGGCGGGGAGCAGGATAAAAGCGCCGGAAGAGCGAGACGACCACAAAGCTGACCCCAGGTACGATCACAGCGGGGAGCACACGGGCATCTTTAAGCACTGCCAGCCGGAGCAGACAGAGCGGATAGGTGACATAACACAAGAGCGCCAAGCCCCGGTCAGCCAGCCCCAGCGCCCTTGCCGCGTTAGCCGATCGGAAGGGGGCGGAGATGCGGCGGTATTGTTCATCCGTCATAGCTTATTCCACGGGAAGTCCGGTGAGGCACCGGCGCACCAGATCGAAGGCGGTGAGGACGGCGCTGTTGCGGATGCGGTCTCTCGCCTGACCCAGTCGGGTCTCCTTCACCCAGACCTGCTCTCCCCGGGCAAGCCCCACATAGACCAGTCCTACCGGCTTGCCCTCGTCGGGGTCGGGCCCGGCCACACCGGTGATGGAGACGGCGAGGTCGCTGCCCAGTACCTTGCAGGCGCCCACCGCCAGTTCCTTTGCCGTCTCTGCTGAGACGGCGCCGTATTGGTCAAGGGTTTCCTGAGCGACGCCGAGGATATTGTGCTTGACCTCGTTGGCGTAGCAGACCACACCGCCCTTGAAGACTTGAGAGGCGCCGGGGAGATCGGTCATCCGCTTGGCGGCCAGACCGCCGGTGCAGCTCTCCGCTGTGGCCAACGTCAGATTCTGTTCCCGGAGCAGATTGGAGATACACGCCTCCAGACTCTTGACGTCCACGCCGTAGATCAGATCCCCGAACTGCGCCCGAAGCTGCTGCTCCACGGGATCCAGCATAGACTGGGCTTTCTCCTCCGTCTCGGCTTTTGCGGTGATGCGCAGCTCGCACTCTCCCTCTTTGGCGTAGGGGGCGAGGGTGGGATTTTGCATGGAGAGCATCTGGTCGTGAAGCTGAGATTCCATATTGGACTCCCCGATGCCGAAGAGCTTGAGGGTGCGGGAGCAAATCACGCCGTCAGACAGCCCCTTCAGATAGGGAATGACCCGGTGCTCCAGCATGGCCTTACACTCTCTGGGAGGGCCGGGGAGCATAATCACACGGACGCCATCCGACTCGAAGGCACAGCCGGGGGCAGTACCCCAGTCGTTATCCAACACGGTGCAGCCCTCCGGCAGCATGGCCTGCTGGAGGTTGTTTTCCGTCATGGTGCGGTGGGGGAGATAGGTCTCGAAATACTGCCGGATGCGGCGGGCGCTCTCCTCGTGGAAAATGAGCTGTTTGCCAAAGGCATCCGCCAGCGCCTGCTTGGTCAGGTCGTCGCAGGTGGGTCCGGTACCGCCGGTGGTGATGATAATATCCGCCCGATTCCTTGCAATTTCAACAGCGGCCTTGACCCGGTCGGGATTGTCGCCCACTACGGTGTGGTAAAAGACGTTGATGCCCAGTTGGGAGAGGGCCTGAGAGATCATCTGGGCGTCGGTGTTGCAGATATTGCCCAGCAGCAGCTCCGTGCCGACGGCAATCAATTCAGCGGTATGGGACATAGACAGTCAGCCTCCTTACGGCTTGATTTTAACCACTTCAATGCCCTCCACAGCCTCCCGGCAGAGAGCCTCGTAATCGTAGTTTTCCTCAATCTCCGCCAGTTCATCCACGGTGGGACGTGTCTTGGGGTGACGGGGGGTAAAGACGGTGCAACAGTCCTCGTAGGGGAGGATGGAGGTCTCGTAGGTGCCGATCTTCCGGGCAATGCGGACGATCTCCTCCTTATCCATGCCGATGACGGGGCGGAACACGGGCATGGAGCAGACGTTTTCCGTGACTGCCATGGCGTCCATGGTCTGGCTGGCCACCTGTCCCAGACTCTCGCCGGTGACCAGCGCGTGGGCGCCTACGTCCCGAGCCACCATCTGAGCAATGCGCATCATGTAGCGGCGCATGGCGATGGTGAAGTAGGGCTCCGGACAGTTCCGCCGCAGATCCTCCTGAATTTTGGTGAAGGGGACGACGTGGACGTTCGTCCGCCCGCAATAGGGGGCGATGATCTTCGCCAAATCCAGCACCTTCTCCCTGGCCTCCTCTGAGGTGTAGGGGTAAGAGAAAAAGTGCACCATGTCCAGAGAGAGCCCCCGCTTTGCCATCATATAGCAGGCCACCGGGGAATCCAGACCGCCGGAGAGGAGGGCGACCGCCTTGCCACCGGAACCCACCGGCAGACCGCCGGCGCCCGGCTCCGGGTTTGCGTGGACGTAGCCGGCAAAGTCCCGGACCTCTAAGTAGACGGTGAGCTCCGGATTGTGGACGTCCACCTTGATGTGGGGAAAGGCCTCGGCCAGTTCGCCGCCCACATACTGGCTGAGCTGGATGGAGGTCATGGGGAAGGACTTGTCCGAACGCTTGGACTCCACCTTAAAGGATTTTGCAGCCAGTAGTTTGTCGCCCAGATAGCTCTTGGCGGCCTCAACAAAGGCGTCCTTGTCCTTCTCGCAGGAGCGGGCACGGGAGAGACCGGAAATGCCAAAAACCTGCTTGAGACCCTCCCACGCTCCGTCCAGATCGCACTCGTCGTTGATGGGCTCTACATAGATGGTGGACTGGCGGCAGTAGGCTCTGAACTTGCCGAAGGGGTGCAGCCGGCGCTGGAGATTGCCCATGAGCCGCTGCTCAAAGCTCTTGCGGTTGAGGCCCTTGAGGACGATCTCGCCCATTTTCAGCAAAAACATCTCCTCGGCGGGGATGGGGGATTTCTGTGTGGTCTGATTCATATCATATGCGCTCCTTATCGGTGAAAGTATGAGGTGCGGTTTCTGACCCTGTTCCGGGCGTCCTGTCGGGCGGACAGCATTTCTACCAGTTCCTGAGGAAAGGGCGGTGTGGTGGAGGCGTTGATCTCCCGCTGATAACGGATAAAGAGGTATTCCGCAAAATCCTCCCGTAATCTGCTGGCCTCCCGGCGAAGGTACTTCACGTCCAGGTCCCAAATCCGCACCCGGTCAAGGCCATCGGCGTCCTTCAAAAGCTGGGCAAGCCGCAGGCAGCGCGCCCAATCCGCCGGATGATAGCGTTTCAGCGTAGGCTCCAACGCAGATTCCGGCCTTGCGTGGGCGTCTACGGCGGCCATCATCATAGAAAGCTCCTCGCCCCTGCGGCCGGTAAGCGCTTCCAGACGAGCGGCGGAGCGGTGTCCGTGTTCCTGATCCGGACCGTCGTTGCTTCTTCCCACATCGTGATAGGCGCAGCATTCCAGCAGCAGGGCGGTATCTTCCCCGGGCAGCGGCTCCTCCATGGCGCAAAAGGCCCCGTGGAGCATGGTGCGCTCAATGTGGCCGTAGCCGTGGACGGGACTTTGGTAGAGGGCGTCCCGGTTCAGTGTCTTTCGCTTTTCGAGAAACAGCGGCCAACCCTCCCAGCGGGACAGACGATCCATCATGGGCTGAAATTCGCCCCAGTCGTTTCGTTCAATCAGCCTGAGCAGGGGAGATGACACAGCACTCCCTCCCTTCAAAATCATTCCAACACAGTATATCACAGGTTTGAGTCGGAAAAAAGAGCGGAAATGAATTCCGAGGCACAAAGCGGGCGGCGTTTCTTGACTTCTGGCGGAACTTACCATACAATAAAAAGAGAAATAGACAGAAACGGGTGGATATCGATGAAATGGAGAAAGTGGACGGCGCTGCTGCTGACGGTGGCCACGCTGCTGGGACTGACGGCCTGCGGGGAGGCTCAGAGCTTTACGACAGACAAGCTGAGCGTCTGGATCTGGGATGAAAACCAGCTGGAGACACTGGAGACCGCAGCCGCCGAATGGACGGAAAAGACCCATATCGAGGTGAAATTTACCGTCAAGGATCGGGAAAGCTATTGGACGGAGGTGGAAAAGGGCGTCCTGCCCGACATCCTCTGGGTGGACAGCGCCCATGCGCCGCTCTATGGGGAAAACGGGACACTACTCCAGCTGGACGATCTGTTGCAGGCCGGGAAGTCCATCCGCCTGAAGGACTATAACGCCCAGACGACGGAGCTGTTTCAGCAGGACGGCCACACCTATGCCATTCCCAAGGACAGCCTGGTGACGGCGCTGTGGTACAACAAGGCGCTTTTTGACAGCCTCAGCCTCTCCTATCCCGACGAGACATGGACGTGGGAGACCCTGTATGAGACGGCAAAGAAGCTGACCAACCGGCACAACGGCTATTACGGTATTGTCATCGCCCCGGACGATCTGGGAGACGGCTGGTACAATCTGGTCTGCTCCTACGGCGGAGCAATGCTCAAGACCGATGAAAACGGCACTGTGGTCAGCGGTTGGGCGGACGAGGAGACGGTAAATGCCATGAAGCTGCTGGGGCAGATCATTGCCGACTGTATGCCCAGCCAGCCCACCATGGCGCAGCTGGAAGGAGAGGAGTTGTTCTCTGACGGCCGGGTCGCCATGATCTTGCAAAACAGTGAGGAGGCCATGGCGCTCACGGGTCAGACCGGATCGAATCACTGGGCCTGTGCGGTGCTGCCCTACTGTGACCGGGACGGCGACGGAGCGTGGGGCAAGGGCGAGCGGGTTTCCGTTCTGGAGGGCAACGGCTGGGCGATCTCTGCCAGATGCTCGGACAGCGCAGCGGCCTTCTCCCTCTTGGAGACGCTTTGCGGGAAAAAAACGCAGAACAGTCTGGCCTCCCTTGGCGGGGCGCAGAGCGCCTATACTGCCGCCGGTGAACAGTGGGTGTCGGAGGTGGAAGGGGTGGATCTCTCTGCCTACTCCACCACCCTCAGAGATTCCGCACTCATCCCCGCACCCCGGCAGCTGAGCGGAGAGAGCTGGCTGGATCACGCACTGGAGACGACACTCTATACTGCATGGAACGATCCCGGCCGGATGGAGACCATGCTCCGCCAGCAGCAGAGCTACACCGATGCCGATTTGCAGGGCAGACAGCAACCGGTAGAGGATGAGGCCGCTGAAGGCTGATAAGATGCAAATACCCTCTGACGCATATGACGCTCGTCAGAGGGTATTATCATTCTATGGAGCAAGACGGTCAGAAGTCAGCGCCTGACCGTCTTGACGGGCGTCAGTGCGCCGCCTCAGCCTGTCTGTGATCCTCTGTGTCGGTGTCCCGGAACAGCAGAGAGATGCACCACAGTGCGCTCAATCCCACCAGAGCATAGACGATCCGGCTGAGCAGGCTGCCAGAGCCGCCCAGCAGGAAGGCCACCAGGTCAAATTGGAACAGACCAATGAGTCCCCAGTTGATGCCGCCGATAATGGACAGAGTCAGCGCAATCTTATCCAGCATACAATCTCCTCCTCTCGATTGTGGAAAAATCCACGGCGTTACTATGCGCAGAGACGCGGGAGAATATGCTGTGAGACGCAGCCAGATCATGGATTGGGAAAAAATGTCAGATAAGATAGGAAAATCGTTCCTTAATCGAGGGAAAAATCCTCGTCCTTCAATTTGGAAAAATCCGGCTCCGCCTGCTGGGGCGGGGTGCGCTTAAAGGGATCGTAGCGAAAGCTGCCGCAGTGTCCGCCGGCCTCCATCACGCCCTTTTTCAGACAGACCACGGCATCGTCTCCGATGTCCGTCCCGTGTTGGCAGTAGGCGCAGCGGGGTTCAATATCCTTGCGAAACAGCATGAGCGATCCCTCCTGAGGTATTCTGCCTGTTATTATACCTGTTTCTCTGCAGCATTTCCACCCCTTTTTAACAGGAAAAGGGCGGCCGTGGCCCAGATGACCCACCCCAGAGGGATGGAGACGGGGAAGAGATCGGTGAGACTGGTCTGGCTGCCCGGTGCGGCGGCGGTAAGCAGACCGGGAAAACAGGCGGTACAGGCAAGGCTCAGCCCGGCGGAGATGATCCCGTGGAGTGCCTTCGCCCCCAGATAAGGAGCCAGCTTCAGGTCGGAGCCGTCCAGCAGTGCAGCGGTCTGGCAGTGTACCGACAGGCCGCCCCAGCCCAGCAGAAAGGCGCAGACGGCAAGGGAGACGGGGGTTCCCCCGCTGCCCGAGAGGGCGCAGACACCGCCGGAGAGCTCCAAAAATCCCATAGCAAGAGCGGCGATGGGGGCAGGGAGACAGTTGAGGGCAGGAAAGGCTGCCTGTAAAAGCCCGGTGAGCACGGTAAAGAGGACCACATAGGCGGAAACCTGAAGGGAGGCGTTCAGCGCCTTTTGTACCGACGAGGTCAGCAATGTGCCGGGAGACAGGGGAGCGCTTGTCCGCTGGGACATCTGAAAGCGCACCGTACCTGCCGGCCTTCGCAGCAGCAGCCCCGTTCCCAGCGCCCCGACGACATGGACGGCAAAGAGAAAAAAGCCAAGAGACACCCGGCCAAAGACGGCGGAGCCTGCCACGGCGAGGATAAAGGCGGGGCCGGAGTTGTTGCAGAAAAGGAGGAGGGACTGTGCCTCCTCTAATGTGCAGGCCCCTTGCTCCAGCAGCGTGCGAACGGTGGCCGCCCCGGTGGGATAGCCCCCTGCCAGTCCCAACGCCAATGCAGTCCCGCCGGAACCGCCCACGTGGAAGAGGGGGGACATAAAGGGTTTTAAGATGCGGCTGAGACGGCGGGCGAGTCCCCCGTAAATGATGAGGTTGCTCAGTACAAAATAGGGAAAGAGGGCTGGCAAAATGGTCTCCCCGCAGAGAGTCAGGCCCGTCCGGGCGGCCTGAGCCCCCCCGTCTGGAAAGCACAGCAGGGCGGCGGCAAAGAGCAAAACAGTAAATGCGGTGAATCTGCGTGTCATGGCGATCATCCCCCTTGTCCCAATTCTATGCGGCGGTGTGGAACAGATAGACCGGCGGGGGAAAACGTGCTATACTGACAGAGACGACGGGAGGGGAGATACACGGTGAAAGAGCGCTATTCACTCATTGACGGCATTCGGGGTCTGACGGTCATCAGTATGGTACTTTACCATTTTTCTTTTGATGTGTTCATCCTGCAAGGGTTTGCCCCCGGATGGCGGAGCATCCCCGCTATCCATATCTGGCAGCAGAGTATCTGCTGGACGTTTATTCTGATCTCCGGCCTTTCGTGGCACCTGGGGAGCCACCGCCTGCGAAACGGCCTCATCATCAACGCTTGCGGCATTTTGGTGACGGTGGTGACGCTGATTGCCGAGCCGCAGGAGGCCATCTGGTGCGGCGTGCTGACGCTGCTGGGGTGCAGCCTGCTGCTGGCGACGGAAATGAAGCCGCTGCTGGAGAAGATCCCCGCTATACCCGGAGCCGTGGTCAGCTTCGTCCTTTTCCTGTTGACGAGGGACGTTCAGATCGGCCTGTTCGGCATCCGGGGACTCTGGACAGCCCGCCTCCCGGCGGCGCTTTACGCCACCCCATGGCTGACCATCCTCGGTTTTCCCGGACAGGGGTTCTATTCCAGCGACTATTTTCCCCTGCTTCCGTGGTTTTTCCTCTATCTTACCGGGCTGTTTGCCGGGCGGCTCATTTTGAAAGAACCGGCCAAGGCGCTGTATCGGAAGATACCTGTGCTGGACTGGTTCGGGCGGCACAGTCTCATCATCTACATGGCGCACCAGCCCGTGGCGATGGTGGTGTCTGTGGGGGTTGCGTGGGTGATGGGTCGGTGAAATGATTTGCCCGACATATCAGGATTTTTGTAAGGAGCGCATATGGAATTAGACAGAACTTTTTTGAAACGGTTGTGGAATGGTGAATCTACATTTGTCCAAAGTGTGATGGTGGCGTTCTGATTCCATTGCATCAGAAGAGGAAAGATAACGATGATTGGCAATGCCCCAACTGCAAAGAAGTGTATAGAACGATCAATATACGGAGGGACTTGCTCAATAGAGGAAGGTGAAAAATTCCGGTTTATCAAGCGCTTCCTTAAAAACAGAGGAGCAGGCACGATGCCTGCTCCTCTGCTCTATATCTCTCAACTGAAAACGCTGAACGCTGAACTCAATGTTCCTTCTCTACCACATTCCCCGGCGCCTTAAAGATATGCCCTGCAGGCACCACGCCCCGCACGCAGGAGAGGGGATAAATATTGCTCTCTCTTCCGATGACGGTGCCGGGATTGAGGACACTGTTGCAGCCGACTTCCACGCTGTCGCCCAGCATAGCGCCGAACTTTTTCCGGCCTGTCTCCCAGCGCCTGCCATCGGGGGACTTGACTACCACAAGGGTCTTGTCGCTCTTGACGTTGGAGGTAATGGAGCCTGCTCCCATGTGGGCCTTGAAGCCCAGAATGGAGTCGCCCACATAGTTGTAGTGGGGCACCTGCACCTTGTCAAAGAGGATGACGTTTTTCAGCTCTGTGGAGTTGCCCACCACTGCTCCTGCGCCCACCAGCACATTGCCCCGGATAAAAGCGCCGGGACGCACCTCCGTCTCCGGGCCGATGATACAGGGGGGCTTGATGGTGGCGGTGGGGGCGACGGTGGCGGATTTTGCCACCCAGACCGCAGGGGCGATCTCGTCGTATTCCTCGGGGTTCAATGTCTTGCCCAGCGTGCGGACAAAGTCGCCAATGCCGGCCAATGCCTCCCAGGGGTATGTAAACTGCTCCAGATAGGGCTTTGCAAGGGTGTGTTCCAGAGAATAAAGTTCGGAAATGGTTACCTGAATGGACATGTAAGAGGACCTTCTTTCTGCCTGTTTGAAATATAAAAATCTTAGGGGCGCACGCTATGCGCCTTTACGGAAATCAAATCAGCGTTCCAACAGTAATTTGCCCATGACCGCCTCTTCCCGTGCACGCATCTGACGCTTCTCCTCGCCCTCGTCCATGTGGTCGTAGCCCAGCAGGTGAAGGACAGAGTGGACGGCCAGATACCCCAGCTCCCGCTGAACGGAGTGACCGTATTCTTTGGCTTGAGCAATCGCCCGCTCATAGGAGAGCACCATGTCCCCTAAAGGCAGCAGACCTGTCTCCGGGTCAACATCCAGGGAATCCCCCTTGGGAGGCTTACCGGGGCGGAAGTAGAACATGGGGAAGGAGAGGACATCGGTGGGGCGGTCTACCCCCCGCTGCTCCAAATTGATCTGGTGAATGCCCTCATCGTCGGTGATGAGGACGTTGATCTCGCAGGGGACGTCTACCCCCTCCTCGGCCAGTGCGGCGGTGATGCAGGAGGCGAGCAGGTCGGTGTAGGGAAATTCCTGCTCCAATTCAGATTCCAGAATGATCTCATGCTTCACAATTCAGCCCTCATTTCTTCTGCTTGTTATGGCGCTGCTCGTCCTCTTCATAGGCCTTGATGATCCGCTGCACCAGCACATGGCGCACCACGTCAGAGGCGGTGAGGCGGCAGATGGCAATGTCCTCCACGCCGTTTAAAATGCGCATGGCCTCCTTGAGACCGGAGACCTTATCCCCCGGCAGGTCGATCTGGGTGACGTCGCCGGTGATGACGATTTTCGAGCCGAAGCCCATGCGGGTCAGGAACATCTTCATCTGCTCCTTGGAGGTGTTCTGTGCCTCGTCCAATATAATAAAAGAGTCGTCCAGCGTCCGGCCTCTCATATAGGCCAGCGGTGCCACCTCAATGCTTCCACGCTCCAGATACTTCTCGTAAGTCTCAGCCCCCAGCATCTCAAACAATGCGTCATACAACGGGCGGAGATAGGGGTCTACCTTGCTCTGCAGATCGCCGGGGAGAAAGCCCAGCCGCTCCCCGGCCTCCACAGCGGGACGGGTGAGAATAATGCGGTTGACCTCCTTGGAACGGAAAGCCGCCACCGCCGCTGCCACCGCCAGATAGGTCTTGCCGGTACCGGCGGGACCGACGCCGAGGGTGATGGTGTTATTCTGGATGGCCTTGATATACCGGGTCTGGCCGGTGGTCTTGGCTCGGATTGGCTTGCCTCTTGAGGTGATGCACAGCACATCCCGGCCGAAGGTCTCGATCTCTTCCGGCCGTCCCGCCCGCACCAGAGAGAGGACGTAGCGGATGAGCTGCTCGTTCATCTCCTCACCCCGGGCGGAGAGGGTGAGAAGGCCCTTCACTGCCTGAACGGCGGCGGGAACCTGCGCCTCGTCGCCGCTGATTTTCAGCTGGCCGTCCCGGTTTACAATGGTGACGTCAAATTCCCGCTCTACCATGCGGATATTTTCGTCCAGAGCGCCGAAGAGATTTGCTGCCTCCTCCATGCGCTCAATGCGAATGCTCTGCTCTGTCAAATGATTTCATCTCTTTCTTTTGCGTGATGGTCAATTCAGCTCTACCGTTACCCCGATCTGTTCCAGGCACCGGGCGGTGAGGGTGACGGTGAGAGCCCCGTCGGACTGTTCTGCCTGCCACTGGGCGTCTAAAATCGCTCCGTCTCCCAGCAGCGTCTCCAGTCGCCGGGTCAGCGTCCCCCGGAGAAACTGCTCAGCGCTCTCGGCGTTTACCGGGGCGGGCGTCTCTGAACGGGGCTGCCACGACACCTGCCAAAGCCCAAAGGGCAGTGTCTCGCCGGCCGGAGAGGAGATCGAATATAGTATGGCTATTTTAGCACATTCTTCATCAAAATTGCTACTGTTTCCGTAAAAATTGAAGCGTCGTCCCAAAAATTCCAGACCCCACCGCCGGCGAAGGTCTCCTCCCGGGTCGGTGCGCAGGGCGTAGAGAGGGGTGGAGGCAGACAGCGTCCGCTCAGTGACGGCCCAGACCTCTCCCTCCGCCCGCACCTGCTGGCTGGAAAAGATCTCACCGCTGCCGTCTGAGCGCTCGTTGAGAAGGAGGTTGGAGATAAGCACCTCTCCCTCCAGCACGGCCTGCCCCTCCTCTGCTGCCGGGCGTCCGGAGATGACATTCATGTCCACGATAAAGCCGTCCCGGGCGGCAGCGATGTCGGCAATTTTGCTGTCGTCCGCAATCTCAGGCACCGGCTCCGCCTCCCGGACGATCACTCTCGCCCGGATACCGGTGATGTCCACGGTGAGAAAGGAGAGCCCCTCCATATCCAGCAGCATCTGGTTGGAGAGCGCTCGCACATCCACCTTAGGACCGTAGCTCCCCACCCCAAAGCCGTGGTTTTGCAGCTCTGCCACAATGGCGGCGTCGGGGATCGACTCATTTCCCTCTACCTCAATGACCATGATAAAACGGCCTGCCACGGTGAGCAGGATCAGAAAGAGGGCCGCCCCTGCAATCATGCCGTACCGGAAGCGAAACTGCCGGAGAAAGGCAGGAAGGCCGGACTCCCCCACCGGATGAAGGGTACACATGGCCTTTTCTGCCAGCCCCTTCGCCTCCTCGAGACGCCACCGGGAGAGGGATACTCTGGCACGTTTTCCCTCTTCCAACAGCTGCACATTCCACAGACCCAGCCCTGCTGCGGCGCAGATATTGAACCAGCGCTCCAAAAAGGGACCCTGCACCTCCACGGTGATCGTCCCCCGAAAGCGGTTAAAGAGCTTCTGCATGAGATCACTCCAGTTCTACGGCGGCGATGCGGCCGGAGATGCAGAGGGTGTTGGCGTTCATGGCCCGGAGATCCAGATCGGTTCCCCGGATGCAGACCACCAGCCGCCCGCCGCTGATGTGGATCTCCTCGGTGCCGTAGCTGAGAATGCCCCGGTGCCCCTCCATCCAGAACTCCCGGCTGCCCACCAGCTCCATCCGGGGCAGACCTGCCACCACGTCGCCCGGCAGATCAAAGGTCTCCGCCGTCTGCTCCCGCAGACGATCCCACAGATGCTGCATACCCATCCCTCCTGTCAGGGCAAGTCTATGTCCGCGATTGGAAGTTATGCCAAATTTTGACCTCCCTAATAGGGAAGCGAAATGGGATGCGACACAATATCTTGTGGTCAGATCGCAGTCGAGCGAACGGACGGGAACAGGCGGATGACGGCAGTTGCGGTACTCTTTTTGAAGAAAGAGGGAGCTTTTCCTTATCAGTTTGTGGATTTTGATCCTTTTTGCATCGTTTGTTCAAAGTTGGGAAACTATATCTTGTGGCGTGTTATGGTCAATCTGGCATTTTCACCACAACATTTTGTGTTTTTGAAATTTTGCTATTGCGCTTTTCAAACCGCTCTGCTATAATCTAACCTGTTCCGAGAAAGTAGCTGCCAGCCTTACAAGCCGAGGCCGGCAGTGATTGGGATAGAGAACCAGCTTGTTCCACAGAAAGAGAGGATGCCCTATGAAGGTAATCAAAAGAGACGGTACGACAGTCGATTTTGACCGAACAAAGATTGTTGTTGCCATCCAGAAGGCCAATGAGGCCGTGGAACCCGATTGCCGGGTGGGACAGGAGCAGATTGATGAGATTGCCGACTATGTCATGAAAAAAGGCCGCAGGCGCATGCTGGTGGAGGATATTCAGGACATGGTGGAGCAGCAGATCGTGGCGCTGGGCAGGTATGAACTGGCTAAGGCCTATATCATCTACCGCTATGTCCGTTCTCTTGCCCGTCGGCAGAACACCACCGACGAGGATATTCTGGATCTGCTCCACAACTCCAACAAGGAGATGGCGGAGGAGAACTCCAACAAGGACACCACCGTGGCCTCCACTCAGCGGGACTATATTGCCGGTATCGTCAGCCGTGACCTGACCCGCCGCATCCTGCTGCCGGACAAGATCTCCAAGGCGCACGACGATGGTATCTTCCACTTCCACGATTCCGATTACTTTGTCCAGCCCATCTTCAACTGCTGCCTGATCAATATCGGCGATATGCTGGATAACGGCACCATGATGAACGGCAAGCTCATCGAGACCCCCAAGAGTTTCCAGGTGGCCTGCACTGTGGCCACTCAGATCATCTCCTGCGTCGCATCCAACCAGTACGGCGGTCAGAGCGTGGACATCAGTCATCTGGGCAAATATCTCCGCAAGAGCAAGGAGAAGTTTACCCGGAAGATTCTGGAGGCCGCCGGCGGCGACATCGCGCCTGAGCTGCTGGACAAGCTGGTGAAGGAGCGGCTGTACACCGAACTGAAAAACGGCGTACAGACCATCCAGTATCAGATCAACACCCTCATGACCACCAACGGCCAGTCTCCCTTTGTGACCCTGTTCCTCTACGTTCGGGACGGCGATCCCTATATTCGGGAGAACGCCATGATCGTGGAGGAGATTCTGCGCCAGCGTCTGGAGGGCATCAAAAACGAGAGCGGTGTCTACGTTACGCCTGCCTTCCCCAAGCTGGTCTATGTGCTGGACAAGAACAACAACCTCACCGGAGGCGAGTATGACTACCTGACCAAGCTGGCCGTCCAGTGCTCTGCCAAGCGGATGTACCCTGACTATATCTCCGCCAAGAAGATGCGGGAAAACTACGAGGGCAACGTATTCTCACCCATGGGCTGCCGCTCCTTCCTGATTCCCTGGAAGGACGAAAACGGCAATTACAAGTTTGAGGGCCGCTTCAATCAGGGCGTCGTCTCCATCAACCTGCCTCAGATCGGCCTGGAGGTTCGAGGCGACATGGACAAGTTTTGGCCGGAGTTCGACCGCCGTCTGGAGCTGTGCCGTGAGGCGCTCATGTGCCGCCACAACGCACTCAAGGGCGTCACCTCCGACGTCTCCCCCATCCATTGGCAGTACGGCGCTATTGCCCGGCTGAAAAAGGGAGAGACCATTGACCGGCTGCTTTACGGGGGCTATTCTACCCTGAGCCTGGGCTATATCGGCCTGTATGAGCTGACCCACCTGATGACGGGCAAGAGCCACACCACCCACGAGGGCAAGGAGTTCGCTCTCAAGGTGATGAAGCACCTGAAGGAGACTGCCACCCGCTGGCGTGAGGAGTCTGGCATCGGCTTCTCCCTCTACGGCACCCCGGCGGAGAGCCTGTGCTACCGCTTCGCCCGCATCGACAAGGAGCGCTACGGTACCGTCAAGGACGTCACCGACAAGGGCTACTACACCAACTCCTACCATGTGGATGTCCGGGAGGACATCGACGCCTTCTCCAAGTTCCAGTTTGAAAGCCAGTTCCAGGCACTCTCCAGCGGCGGGTGCATCTCCTATGTGGAGATCCCCAATATGCGGCACAACCTGCCGGCGCTGGAGTCTCTGGTCAAATTTATCTACGACAACATCCAGTACGCCGAGTTTAACACCAAGAGCGACTACTGCCAGGTCTGCGGCTATGACGGAGAGATCATCATCAACGACGATTTGGAGTGGGAGTGCCCCTGCTGCGGCAACAAGGATCACAAGCTGATGAATGTGGTGCGCCGTACCTGCGGCTATCTGGGCGAGAACTTCTGGAACGAGGGCAAGACGAAAGAGATTCGTTCCCGGGTGCTCCATCTGTAATTTGAATCTACCCAAAACAGGCCGGCGCTCTGTCGGTCTGTTTTTTCACCGAGGGAGGGATGAGAAATGAACTACGCCACGATCAAGACCCACGATGTGGCCAACGGACCCGGCGTCCGTGTGTCCCTGTTCGTCTCCGGTTGCACCCACCGCTGCAAGGGCTGCTTCAATCAGGAGGCATGGGATTTCCACTACGGTGAGCCATACACACAGGAGATCGAGGATCGGATCGTTCAGGCGCTGACCCCGGACTACATCACCGGCCTGACCCTTCTGGGCGGGGAACCCTTTGAACCGCAGAATCAAAAGGAGCTGGTGAAGCTGCTGCGGCGGGTGAGAAAGGAGCTTCCTGACAAGACGATATGGTCCTTTACCGGTTATACGCTGGAGACCGACCTTCTCACAGACCGGCTGGGTGTGCCTGAGATCACAAAAGAGATGCTGAGCTATCTGGACGTACTGGTAGACGGAGAGTTTGTGCTGGAACAGAAGGATATCACCCTTTTGTTCCGGGGCTCTTCCAATCAGCGGCTCATTGACATTCCCAAGACACTGGAAACCGGCGGGATCGTCTGGTGGGACGGCAAATAGTAGTATAAACAGGCAAACGAACATCCCCGGCTCAACGAACGAGCCGGGGATGACTGCTTTTTAGATTTCCACACTCTGGGTATTTCTGATAAGCCGCTTGCTGTAAATGAGCAGGGTATCCCCCGGCAGAAGGCGGAGCGAGCCATTGGGGATGACGACCCTGCCTTCCCGGCGAACCATGACGATGAGGGTCTGACGGGAAATATCCAGATCCTTGATCTGCTGCCCTGCCCACGGATGGTGGTCCTTGAGCACCAGCTCCTTGAGGGTAATGCCCACCTCATCCTGAAAGGCTTCGGCGCCCAGCACCAGCTGATCTCCCGTCGCCAGGACAGTGTCGCCTCTGGGGACGATGACCTCGCCCTTGCGCTGGATAATGGCCAGAATCAGCCCGGGAGGCAGGGGAAGATCCTTGACCGCCAGCGACTCCCACGGATGCCCCTCATGCACCGGGAGACGGACAAAGCGGATGTCGGTAGCCAGAGAATAGTCACTGAAGGACTTGAGACGGGTGTACTGCTCCACAAAACCGGCGGATAGGATACCAGTGGGGATGGCTACCATGCCCACGCCTAAGAAGGTAATCAGGATGCCAAATATCCGTCCGGCCATGGTGACGGGATAAATGTCGCCGTAGCCCACCGTCAAAAGGGTGGACACTGCCCACCAGAAGCCGGAAAAGGCGTTTTGAAACACCTCCGGCTGAACCTCATGCTCCAGCGAGTACATGCACAGAGACGAGGCCACCATCAGCACGAGAATAATAAAGATGGAGGAGAGCAGCTGATCCCGCTTGCTCTTGACCACGTCACCGATGACGTTGAGGGCGTCGTAGTAGGCATTGACCCGGAAGAGACGGAGAATGCGGATGACCCGGAACATCCGAAAGGCCACTACGCCGGTGGGGAAGAAAACGGGGAGATAGTAGGGCAGGAAGGACACCAGATCGACGATGCCGGCAAAGGAGAAGATATACCGCAGCATCGCCCAGCCCCGATGATCCATGGGATAGAGAAACTCCGCCGTCCAGAGCCGCAGGACGTATTCAATGGTAAAACCCACCACGGTGGCCAGCTCCACGGTGTCCAGAATGGGCCAGTAGGGCTGGGAACTGTCAAAGGTCTCAAAGATGGCGATAAAGAGGTTGGAGAGGATCATCACAATGACGGCGATGTCAAACAGGCGGCTGATCCAATCCTTGTCCTGGCCGATTTGGATAATGTCAAAGACGCGCTTTTTACTGATCCTTCTCATGGGGCGGCTCACCTCTGCGATCTCTCTTGCTTCTGATATTCTACCCGTTTTTCCAGGGGATGACAAGTGCTTTCAGCGATCGTCTTTTCTCAGCTGATCCAGATACAGGGCGACCCCTGTGTTCCAAAATACAGGTCTGAAATTTCTTGCAATCCGCAGGACTTACCCTGAAGGGGCACTTATGCGGCAAAAAGGAAATGCGCCCATTTTCCGCGAGGGAAAATGAGCGCAAGGAGACTGTCGAAGAACTCGCTGAAGAGTTGGACAAAAGAGCGCAGCCACTCTGCGGCCGTTCCCTCCCCCCCCCACGGTTCCGGCAGGGGCGAGACAGTCGGCACGTATCCTTTCTCTTCTTGCCGGGTCTCACAGTGACCGACTGGTGGGGCATCTGACCCCATTCCGTGCTGATTCGGATGTACACGGCCGCTATACTGAATTTTGAGCGGTGCGTCAAGGAAGTTGCGCAATTTCGGCCGAAACGCTTACACAGCGCTTGACGTGTCTTGGGATAGCTCAGAGAGATATTTATAAATCGTATACCGGGATACCCCCAGCCGCTGGGAGACGAAGGGCACCGATTTGCGGAAGGAGAAGGCGTCCTTCTGGTTCAAAAGAGCGATGATTTTCAGCCGGTCGGCCTTGTTCAGGGCGGAGACAGGCTTGCCCACGGCGGCGAGGCACTCCTCGAAAATCTCGCCCAACCGGTTGTCACCGCTGTGCCACATGGCGGACTTGAGATCTGCGTCGGCGCTCATCAGATCAACCAGAACACGGTTGGCATAGATGAGGGAGGAATAGTCGAAGTTGATGCCGAGGGCCAGGTTGTAATCTTCGCCGATCATGTGAAAGGTGGAGCTTTTGATCTGCTGGCCGGATGGAGTGGTGGCGTACAGATTGACAAAGTCGGTTTTGAGACTCTCTTCACCCAACTGGGTGTCGTTACCCAGAATATCCATGGTAGAACCGACGGTTCGACCGGAGATGTGGCCGTTGTAGATGGCCAGAATAGGGTGAGAGGGAATGCTCATATCGTGAACCAGCGTCTCACATGAGGAACCGAAAGTCTCAGCGATTCCTTTGGCGGTGCGGTTCAGAAATTCAAATGCTTCGTCACGGTCCATTGTCCTTCCTCCTGTTCTCTCTTTGTTCGACTTATGGTCAGCACTGCGGGAAAGAGCAGACCCCAAATGCGATTCCACGTGAGTCCTCTTCCAAGAGGGGAGAGCGCTTCCGGTTGACCATAATATGGCGTTTTTTGGCGCGGCGTAGTTTGTGTGGCCGACGTCTCCCGGCGATGACATTTCAAAAAGTGAAATATAATATTTATTTCAGAATATATGAAATAATTCAGGAAATATGCAATTTTGATTCATAATACTCAATAATTATAAGAGGCGTGTCTAAAAGCTGTCAAGTCCAGATGGGAGAAAATTTACATTTTCTCTATTTGTTGTCTGGGCAGTATTCCGAAAGATTGCCCGTCTTGCTGTAAAAAACTGCAAATGGCGTTCAAAGGGAAGAAACGGTCGGCACCGCATTTCGTACTGGAAAAATTATGATGGAGATGACAGATACCCCCTTCGGCGCATGAAAAAACCTTTTTAGAGAAAAAGAAAAGCAGGCTCCGGTAGATTGGAACCTGCTGTATGAGATCACTTTTTCTTTTTCTTTCCGAAGAAGAAGCTGTCCTTGTCGTCGCCTTGGAAATTCTGTCCCTTCATGGCGGCGTCAAACTCCCGCAGCGCCTCCTTCTGGGCGGCGTTCAGATTTGTGGGGACCTGGACAGCGACAGTGACGTACTGATCGCCCCGGCCGTAGCCCCGGAGATTGGGAATGCCCTTGCCCCGGAGGCGGAAGGTAGAGCCAGGCTGGGTGCCGGCGGGTATGGAGTATTTGACCTTGCCGTCGATGGTGGGGATCTCCACCTCGGCGCCCAAAGCGGCCTGGGCAAAGGAGACGGTCTGGTTATAGAGCACGTCGCTGCCCTCCCGCTCAAAATAGGCGTGGGGGATCAGCTCCACACCTACGATCAGGTCTCCGGCGGGACCGCCGTTGCGGCCGGCATGACCCTCGCCGGCACGGGAGACCGCCTGACCGTCGTCAATGCCGGCGGGGAATTTGACGGAGATCTTCTTGTTCCGGCGGACGGCGCCCTTGCCCTTACAAGTGCGGCAGGGGTTCTTGATGATCTTGCCGGTGCCGCCGCAGCTGCCGCAGGTCTGGGTGGTTGCCATGACGCCGAAGGGAGTCCGGGTCTGCACCTGAACGGCGCCGGTACCGTGGCAGTTGGGGCAGGTCTCAGGAGAAGAGCCGTCTGCGCAGCCGCTGCCGTGGCAGTCGGGGCAATTCTCGATGCGGGAGACGGACACATCCTTTTCGCAGCCGAAGGCGGCCTCTTCAAAGGTGAGGCGGACGGAGGCACGGAGGGTCTGTCCCTTCTGAGGCCCGTTGCGCCGGGCGGAGCTGCCGCCGCCAAAGCCGCCCCCAAAGAAGGAGGAGAAGATGTCGCCCAGGTCAATGTCTCCGTCGAAGCCGGCGCCGTAGCCGCCTGCGCCTGCTCCGTAGTTGGGATCGACGCCCGCAAAGCCGAACTGGTCATACCGAGCCTTCTTCTGTTCATCGGAGAGAACCTCGTAGGCCTCGTAGGCCTCTTTGAATTTGGCTTCCGCCTCTTTGTCGCCGGGGTTCATGTCCGGGTGGTATTTTTTGGCCAGCTTACGGTAGGCTCGCTTGATCTCGTCGTCAGAGGCGGAGCGGTCTACGCCCAATACCTCGTAATAATCACGTTTCTCTGCCATTTTATTTCACATCCTTATGGCGATTCCTTGACAGTCGGTCAGGCGTGGCAGGAAATCCCGCCACGCCTGCAATGATGATCGCCTGAGCGATTACTGATCGTCGTCCACGACCTCGTAGTCGGCGTCCTGATAGTCCTGACCGTTGCCGCCGTTCTGAGCGCCGTTAAAACCGGCTGCGGCGTTGGGATCGAAGCCCTGACCGCCCTGAGGGCTCGCCTGCTGATAGAGCTTGGCGGAAATGTCGTAGAAGGCCTTCTGCAGCTCTTCGGTAGCAGTCTTGATGGCGGCGGTGTCGGTGCCCTTGAGGGCGTCCTTCAGAGCGTTCAGCTTGCTCTCCACGCCGGCCTTTTCGCCCTCGGAGATCTTGTCGCCCAGCTCGGTCAGTGCCTGCTCGGTCTGGTAGACCACCTGATCGGCCTGATTGCGGGTGTCCACTTCCTCCTTGCGCTTGGCGTCCTCGGCGGCGAACTGCTCTGCCTCACGGACAGCCTTGTCGATGTCCTCCTTGGACATGTTGGAGGAGGAGGTAATGGTGATATTCTGGCTCTTGCCGGTACCCTTATCCTGAGCGGAGACATTGACGATGCCGTTGGCGTCGATGTCAAAGGTGACCTCGATCTGAGGCACACCACGGCGGGCGGGAGCAATGCCGTCCAGATGGAACTTGCCCAGCGTCTTGTTGTAAGCGGCCATCTCACGCTCGCCCTGGAGCACATGAACCTCAACGGAGGTCTGGTTGTCAGCGGCGGTGGAGAAGATCTGGCTCTTCTTGACGGGGATGGTAGTGTTGCGGTCGATCAGCTTGGTGAACACGCCGCCCATGGTCTCGATGCCGAGGGACAGAGGGGTGACGTCCAGCAGCAGCAGACCCTTGACGTCGCCGCCCAGCACGCCGCCCTGAATGGCAGCACCCACGGCCACGCACTCGTCGGGGTTGATGCCCTTGAAGCCGTCCTTGCCGGTGATCTGCTTGACGGCCTCCTGCACGGCGGGGATACGGCTGGAGCCGCCCACCAGCAGAACCTTGCTCAGCTCGCTGGCCTGCAGTTTAGCGTCGCTCAGCGCCTGACGGACGGGACCCATGGTGGCCTCCACCAGATCGTGGGTCAGTTCGTTGAACTTGGCCCGGGTCAGGGTGACGTCCAGATGCTTGGGGCCGGTGGCGTCGGCGGTGATATACGGCAGGTTGATGTTGGTGGAGGTCACGCCGGACAGCTCGATCTTGGCCTTCTCTGCGGCCTCCTTCAGGCGCTGCATGGCCATCTTGTCGCTGTGGAGGTCAATGGCGTTGGAACGCTTAAACTCGTCAGCCAGATAGTCCATGATGCGCTGGTCGAAGTCGTCGCCGCCCAGACGGTTGTTGCCTGCGGTAGCCAGAACCTCGATGACGCCGTCGTCAATGTCCAGAATGGAGACGTCGAAGGTGCCGCCGCCCAGGTCATAGACCATGATCTTCTGCGCCTCTTCCTTGTCCACGCCATAGGCCAGAGCGGCGGCAGTGGGCTCGTTGATGATGCGCTTGACGTCCAGACCGGCGATCTTGCCGGCGTCCTTGGTGGCCTGACGCTGGGCGTCGGTAAAGTAAGCGGGAACGGTGATAACTGCCTCGGTGACCTTCTCGCCCAGATAGGCCTCGGCATCCGCCTTCAGCTTCTGAAGGATCATGGCGCTGATCTCCTGAGGCGTGTAGCGCTTGCCGTCGATGTTCACCTTGTAGTCGGTACCCATCTCACGCTTGATGGAGATGACGGTGCGGTCGGGGTTGGTAATGGCCTGACGCTTGGCGACCTGACCTACCATGCGCTCGCCGTCCTTGCTGATCGCCAGAACAGAGGGGGTGGTGCGGTTGCCTTCGGCGTTGGTAATGACGACGGCCTCGCCGCCCTCCATCACTGCAACGCAGGAATTGGTGGTGCCCAAATCAATACCGATGATCTTAGACATAATGTTTTCCTCCTAAATATAAGAAAGATTTAATTTAACAAATTTATATGAACGGGAAAACCTCGGTTCATGTGATGCTTGGGGCGGCGTCCTCGACGTCCCGCCAATAACGGAAATTTTGAAAAGGCGTTAATTCGCCACCTGCACCATGGCAAAGCGGATGACCTTATCGCCCATGATGAAGCCGGTCTGGAACACCTGAGCGACGACATTATCACCCAGATTTTCGTCCTCAATGTGCATGACCGCATTGTGGAAGTTGGGATCGAAGGGCTTGCCCTCGGCCTCAATGGCCTTGATACCCAATGAGTCCAGCACACTGATGAGCTGGTTCATGGTCATCTCCACGCCCTTGAGGAAGGCCTCGTCCTCGCTGCCCTGCTTCAAAGCCCGCTCCAGATTGTCGTAGACGGGGAGAAAGGCCAGTGCGGCGTCCGCCTTGGCCTTGGAGTAGGCCTCGGTCTTTTCCCTGGCGGAGCGGCGGCGGAAGTTGTCGTACTCAGCGGCCAGACGGAGGAGCTGATCCTCCTTGGCTGCTAATTGCGCCTTCAGCTCCCCGGCGGGATCGGAGGCGGCCTCCTGCTCTGCCGGGGCAGCCTCTGCTGGGGAAGCAGTTTCCTCAACGGGAGTTTCCTCCACGACCTCGGGGGTCTCCTCGGTCAGGTTGGTGTCTTTTTCTTGTTCTGCCATATGGTAAGTCTCCTTTGGGAACTAATTGTCTTCTTCTTTGGGCGGGTTCAGCCCCGGACGCTCCCGCTGGGGGAGGGCGGTGGGCTGCGTGGCGCTGAACATCCGGCTGAGATTGTCCGCCAGATAGCTGAGCTTTGCCGTCACCTTTGCGTAATCCATTCTGGTGGGGCCCACCACACCGATGACGCCCTTCATGCCCTCACCGATGTCGTAGCTGGCCAGCACCACGCTGGTGTCCTTCAACTCCTCCGCCACGTTCTCCGGGCCAATGAGGATTTTGGTCTCCTCACTGTTTTGGAGCATGGGGAGAGACATCTGGGAAAATTCCGGCTCCCCGGAGAGGTAGGTCATCAGCTTGTGTGCTTTACCGATGTCCTGATATTCCGGACTCTCCAGCAGGTGTCCCACGCCGGAGGTATGGATCGCGCCCTGGCTCAAGCCGTCCAGCACATCCATGGCAAAGGAGACCACCAGAGAGATCAGCCCGTAGGACGATCCCGCTGCCTTTTCCGCCACTCGCATCAGCTCCGGGCTGAGCTGGTCAAGGCTCTTGCCGGTGAAGCTGGTGTTGAGCAGGGTATTCAAAAGCTGCAGTTGCGGCTCCGTGATGTCGGTGGGAAGATGGATCAGCTTGTTCTTCACGGCGTTGGTACTGGTCATGACCACGGCGATGAAGCTGCTGCTGTCCACCATCAGGAGATCGTACCGGGTGATGGTGATCTCACTGCCGCCGGCAGTGAGGGAAAAGGCAGGGTAGTTGGTCATCTGACTGACCAGACGCCCGGCCTGGTCAATCACCCGATCCAACTCCTGCATCTTGTTGTTCATCGCCTCGTTGATCCGCTCCGTCTCCTGAAGAGACAGCTTGTGCGCCTCCATCAGCTCGTTTACATAGAAACGGTAGCCCAGAGGGGAGGGGATGCGCCCGGCAGAGGTGTGGGGCTGTTCCAGATAGCCCTGCTTCTCCAGTGCAGCCAGCTCGTTGCGGATGGTGGCAGAGGAGCAGGTGAGGGCAGCTTTTTCCGCGATTGCCTTGGAGCCGATTGGCTCGGCGGTCTCAATATAATTTTCCACCACCACCCGCAAAATCTTTCTGCGGCGCTCTGACAGCTCCAAGTCACTCACCTCTTTGTATCGTGTTTAGCACTCGATGTTCCTGAGTGCTAAAGGTAATATAGCACCGGTGGTATAGATTGTCAATACAAAAAAGTATAAATAGTTTGTGAACAATTCGGAATGGCCATTCAGAGAAAAACTGCCAGCCTGAGGTGTCAGGCTGGCAGAGGGAGTGCTAAAGGGGGGGAGACCAAAGGACGTTATGCCTCAGGCTCGATCCCGAAGGACAGAACCGCTCCGGTCTGCTTATCGACAACAGCGGTAAAGGTGGCAGTGCGGGTCAGATTTTCGTCCTTGGAGGCGGGGGACTTGGAATAGGACCAGAATTGCTCCAGATCATTTGCTGCCCCCTCGTCTACGGTGTAGACTGCCGCAGTGTAGGTGATGTCTTTACCCAGAAACTTCTCCTTGGCAGATTCCACGATGGTGACAGTGACGGTATCGCTGTATTCGTCCGTCTGGGAAAGCAGAATATCCTGCATGTGATGGTTCTGCGCTGTCCGCTCTTCACTGCTGTATGAGGCGCTGAGGGAGGTGGTGTTGTAGTGATAGTTCAGGTAGCCAAAGACGCTGGCGGCGCCTACAACGAATAAGACCGCAAGCAATGCCGCCTGCTTTTTCGTGAATTTGAGACGGTCTTTCCCGCCGGAGCTGCCGTAGGTCAGCCTGAGGCGGCTTGTGATCGGAATGATCGCAGATAAAATCAGTGTCAGTACCACCGACTCGATGGGGAACATGAACAGGTTTTTCACAATGCCGGGAATCGTCAGCACATAGGGCGCCCCGTCCATGTAAAGGCTGTAATACCATATCATAATAGGGGTCTGCAGCGCCACATTGACGAAAAAGCAGATGCAGAAGCGGCTGAGCATGACCCGAACCGGGGTGACCTTAGTCCGGTACAGAAACAGGGCAAAAATCATGGAGCCTGCCACCTCCGTCAAAACGAAGGGGACAAAGTAGACGCCCTCGGGATTCATCAGATAGCCCAGAATATCCGTCACCACGGCGCACAGCGCCGCCATCACAGGGCCGAATACCATGGCGCCGATGGCGTTGGCGATAAAGGCGGTGTTGATCTTCAGACCGGGCGCCAGCGGAATCGCAATCAGCTTCATGGCAAGCCGAAGGGCGATCATCAGCGCGGCAAAGACCAGCATTCTGGTATCCTTCAGTTCTGCGGCTGCGTCTTTCCAATATGCGCCGGAGAAGGGGTGAGGATACAAGGTCGAGGACTTTGGCGTTCGATCTGTTGTGATTTTTTGGTTTTCTTTCATGTGGATACACTCCTTTTGGCAGTGCCACACAGAGAGAAAAAGGATGTATCTCAACGATACATCCCGCACACTTCTGTCCATGCGGCAGCGGGATGCGACCGAAACACTGCGAACTGCTTGCTCATTCGTCCGGCGGACAACTCCCCGTTCTGCCGGCACTACACGTTTCGATCTACTCTGCCTTTGTTTGATTGCGTACCCTATTATATTCCATTGGGAGGAAATTGCAAGGGGCGAGGGAAGAAAAGCTGAAAAAACGTCATTATTCTGCTGCGCCGATTGCTTTTTATCAGCCTATCCGCTATAATGTGGACGGATAATTACTGATCCTATCTGGAGGTCAACACAAATGGAATACAACATGAACATTGCCGGTCTCGACCGGGCGCTTCCCCTGTGCAAGCTGAACGACAACCTGTATATCGGCGCATTTATCATCTTCGGCGACGCACCGCTGACAGTGGCCTGTGCCAGGACGCTGCTGGAAAAGGCGCCGGAGTACGACTACCTGCTCACCGCCGAGGCCAAGGGCATCCCCCTGATCCACGAGATGGCGCGTCAGCACGGCGACACCAAGTACTTTATCGCCCGGAAAAAGCCGAAGCTCTACATGCAGGGCGTCTTTGAGGTCACGGTTCAGTCCATCACCACCGAGGGGGAGCAGAAGCTCTATCTGGACACTGCCGACGCAGCGCTGATGAAGGGCAAGCGGATTCTCATTGTGGATGACGTCATCTCTACCGGCGAATCGCTCCGGGCACTGGAGGTGCTGGTGGAGCAGGCCGGCGGCGAGATTTGCGGCAGAATGGCGATTTTGGCCGAGGGCGACGCTCAGAAACGGGACGACCTCACCTATCTGGAGCCGCTGCCTCTCTTTGACGGTCAGGGCAACCCCATCTGAGGAGCGCCGTATGGAACGTATTACCAGCTTTACCGTCGATCACGACCTGCTGGAGCCGGGCATCTACATCTCCCGGATCGACGGAGACGTGACCACCTACGATCTCCGCACCCGCAAGCCCAATAGGGGAGACTATATGACAGACCTTGCTATGCATTCGGTGGAGCACATGGTGGCGACGCTGATCCGCAACTCCGAAATGCGGGACGACGTCCTCTACTTTGGCCCTATGGGCTGTCAGACCGGGTTCTATCTGCTGGTGCGCAATGCCGACCATCAGCAGGTGCTGCGGGTACTCAAGCAGGTGCTTCGGGATATTTTGGCCTACGAAGGCCCGGTCTACGGCGCCAGCCGGAAGGAGTGTGGCAACTACCGCAATCTGGATCTGCAGGCTGCCAAGACGGAGTGCAGAAAGTATTTAGACATACTGGAATCCACCCCCAACATTGACTTCAAATATCGGGAGGCGTGACCATGATTGGGATTATCGGCGCCATGCAGGTGGAGATCGAGGGCCTGAAGGCCATGCTGTCAGAACCGAAAACGGAGACGGTCAGCGGCATTGATTTTATCTCCGGCAGGCTGGGACAGACCTCGGTAGTGCTGGCTGTCTGCGGCGTGGGCAAGGTATTTGCCGCTCTCTGCGCCCAGACCATGATTTTGCGCTATCCGGTGGATGCGGTCATCAATACCGGCGTGGCAGGCACCCTGTGCCGGGCGCTGGGCATTGGCGATGTGGCGATCTCCTCTGACGTGGTGCAGCACGATATGGATACTGCCGGTCTGGGCGATCCGGTTGGCATGATCTCCGGCATCGACATCATTCACATCCCTGCCAGCCGTACCATGGCCGCCCTGGTGGAGGAGATTGCCAAAGAGGAGGGCTGCCGCAGCATCACCGGAACCATTGCCACCGGCGACCAGTTCCTCTGCGACAGAGAACGGAAAAATTGGATCCGCAGCACCTTTAACGCCATTGCAGGCGAGATGGAGGGGGGCAGCATTGGACAAGTGTGTTATGTAAACAAAGTCCCCTTTGTCATCATCCGGGCGATCTCTGACGACGCCGACGGAAACGCCCCGGAGGATTTTCCTGCCTTTGTGGAGCAGGTGACCCATACCTCTATCCGCATCACTGCCCGTGCTGCCGCCGCAGTACAGGAGAGGATTGACCATGAACAGAGCCTGGATTGAATCGCTGCCCAAAATCGAGCTGCACTGTCATCTGGACGGCAGCGTTCACCGGTCCCGGATTCGGGCATTTCTCGCCGGACGGGGAGAGGCGCTTCCCGCCGACTTTGACCGGCGCATCTCCGTCTCCGAGGACTGCCCCAGCCTGACGGAGTATCTGCGCTGCTTTGAGCTGCCCCTGCGCTGGCTTCAGACCGAGGAGGGGCTGGAACAGGCGGTTATTGACTTGCTTCGTGACGCCGAGAAGGAGAACACCCGCTATATCGAGATTCGATTTGCCCCTGCGCTTCACCTGGAGGGCGGTCTGAGCTACGATCAGGTGTTCCGGGCGCTGGAGCGAGGCAGAGCACAGGGCGAGAAAGAGACCGGCGTCCTCTGCCGGTTTATTGTCTGCGCCATGCGGCACCACAGCGAGGCGCAGAATCTTTCTGTGCTGGAGGCCGCCCAGCGGTATTTCCCTGACCTGATCTGCGCCGCCGATCTGGCGGGAGACGAAAATGCCTTTCCCACCACACTGCATACCGCCTTTTTCCGCAGGGCGCAGGCTCTGGGCATCCCTTATACCATCCATTCCGGGGAGACGGGGAACAAGGCCAACATTGTGACGGCGCTGGAGCTGAATGCCCAAAGACTGGGGCACGGCATCGCCATGGCGGGAGATGCCGAGCTGACAGAGCGGTGCAGGGAGCGGGGCGTCGGCATTGAAATGTGCCCTACCAGCAACTTCCAGACCAAGGCCAGCGCCGGTTGGGCGGAGTATCCTCTCAAGGCGTATCTGGCGGCGGGGCTGAAAGCGTCGCTGAACACGGACAATCGGACGGTGAGCCGGACGGACTTAAACCGGGAATACCTCCGGGCGATGGAGGAGGGCGGCTGTTCAAGGGCGGAGATTTTGACGCTGCTGAAAAACGCCTGCGATGTGTCCTTCGCCCCGGCGGAGTGGAAGCGGCAGTATCTGAAAGAACTGGCCGAATACCGCTGAGGATCGTGCAGACTGCCAAGTGGGGCGGACTGCACAATTTCCTGTGCGCTGCAGAGAGGAAAAATTGACGTTTTTACACTGCTGTGCTATACTTTCCCTATTGAGAAGAAAGAGGAGCGATTGAAATGAATCCTATTGACCGCAAACCGCTGAAGGAGCGCGCGAAAGAGCTGATCCGCACGGCTCAGCCCCCTGCCTGGCAGGTGACGCTCATTTTCCTGCTGGCCACCACCTGGGTCAGTACCGTCGTTGACCTGTTCAACCCGGTCACCCGTGCGATACAGGAATGGTATCAGACCGTCTATCCCGCTGCGGTCTCCGGTGATCTTGGCGTGGTTTACAGCGCCCAGGCCGCCTTTGGCCGGCTGCTCACGAGTTCTACGGGCTACGTCAGCATGCTGCTGAGCGTGATCATCAGTCTGTATATTACCGTTGTGGACTACGGCTACAACAGCTACAGCCTGGGCGTCGTCCGTCTGCAGAATCCGGATCAGAGTGAGTTGTTCTCCCGATTCTATATGGCAGGCAAGATCATTCTGGCGGAGATCCTGCAGGTAGTATTTGCCACACTCTGGGCTTTGCCTGCGGCATTGATCGGTGGGATCCTTGCGGGGATCACAGACTCGATCGTTCTCTTTACGCTGATCGGAACGATTGCAGGCACTGTGTTGTGTCTCATGGCAATTTACCGTTACCGCATGATCGTCTACGCCCTGCTGGACGACCCGGAAATCTCCGTGCTGGAGGCATTCCGCCGGAGCGAGGCGCTGATGAAGGGCCGGAAGTGGGAGCTGTTCGTGCTGGATCTGTCCTTCCTGGGATGGATTATTCTCGCCGGAGCGGTATCCAATCTGGTGGGCGGCATCCTGCCTGGTGTGGTGGGTACGCTGGCAGGTACCGCAGTTGCGACCGCCTGCTACTGCTTCCTGCAACCCTACCAGAGCTTTACCTATGCCCAGTGGTACGAGGCCATTCGTCCCCAGGCAGAGGCACAGCCGGAGGAAACGGCTCCCTTTTAATGATAGAGGATACTCAGAACAGAGAGGACGCTGACCGATGCAGGAGAAAAAATTGATCGCCGTCGTGGGTCTTGGCCTGATCGGCGGCTCTATGGCGGCGGCGCTGCGGGGCTTTGAGGACTATACCGTGGTGGGCGTCGTCCGGCGGCAGGAGACGGCGGATTATGCGCTGAGCCACGGTGTCTGCGATCGGGTGACGCTGGAGCCGCTGGAGGTGCTGCCGAGGGCCGATGTGGTCTATCTGTGCATGAATCCCCAGGGCATTGTGGACTATATGGCAAGGTACAGAGATGCCTTTAAGCCCGGCGCACTGGTCACCGATGTGGGCGGTGTCAAGACTGCCATTATGGAAGGGGCGAAGGTGCTGCCGGAGACGGTGGACTTTATCGGCTGTCACCCCATGGCGGGTACGGAGTTTTCCGGCATTGAACACTCCTTTCCCACCATGTTTCAGAGGGCGCACTTCATCCTGACGCCCGGCGAGCGGAGCAGTTCGGAGCATATGGATCTCATGCGGCGCATCTCCGCGTATATCGGCTGCTCTGATGTGGTGGTGACCACTCCGGAGCGGCATGACGCCATTATCGCCTACACCAGTCAGGTGATGCATATTATCGCTGTCTCCGTCTGTGACGACGAGGAATTGTTCCAGTGCCGCGGCTTTGAGGGCGGCTCCTTCCGGGACTGCACCCGTGTGGCGGCGCTGGATGTGGAGCTGTGGACCCAGCTGTTTTCCATGAATGCCCCCGCCCTCACCAAGGTCATTGAACGGCTGGAGGAGAACCTTCACGCCTACAAGGAGGCCGTTCAGAGCGGCGACACCAGGGCGCTGGCGGAAAAGCTGGAATGGTCGGCAAACCGCAAGCGGCAGATGAACCTGCCCGGCCCCGGACAGATCATGCTGTAAAGGGAAATCAAATGAAACCGCCCCCGAAGGATGGAACTCCGGGGGCGGTTTTGTGTATGTGGGATATGCGAAACGGGCAATTCATGAATCGTCCCTGGGTCCGTTTCTTGCTTCCAAGTTTCGTAGGGGCCATTCATAAAAGACCCGCTCAAGCATCGTTGAAGCGCGCTTACCAATGCCGCTTCATGATCTCCTCGCAGACGCGCTGACTGTTGTTGTGGTCGAGATAGGCGTACATTTTCGGCCGCATCTCGGCGTATTTTTCCGGCAGGCGGAAGTCATTTTCCGCATACCGGGTCAATGCGGCCAGCAATTCCTCCGGCGTCAGCACCCGGTCGCCGAACAGCTCCTTTTCCATGTCAATATAGGAGCCGGTGGTCTCGTTGTACTGCTCCAGATCGAACTGGTAGAAGAGAACCGGTTTACCCTGATAGTACACATCCCAGCAGACACTGGAGTAGTCGGTGATGAGCAGCTTACAGCCCATGATCAGCTGGTTCAGCGGCTCGGCACCGAAGGGGATCAGTCGCACCCGGCCACCTGAGGCGATGGAGAAGTTGGAGATATAATCCCGGAATTTGGGGTGAATATAGAAGTCCAGATACAGATCCTGCTGTTCCAGCAGTGCCGAGAGCCGGGAATCGTTCAGCAGCGACATGTAGTTGCGGTAGTAGTCGCTGGCGGTAAAGACCGGGGCGGAGACCTCCTCCAGCCAGTTCCGCCAGGTGGGCATGACGAGGATATGCCGCTCTTTCAGTCCCTTATCCTCCAGCACATCCCACCGGGCGAGACCGGTGATGACCACGTCCTCGGAGGGATAGTCCATCTCCTCCACAATGATATCGTGCTCCCGCTGGTTGGAGGTGATAAAGAGCTGGACGGCGTTGGTTCCCTTGCTGTAAAATTCCACCCGCTTGAGGGCGATGACACCGTGCTGGAGGAAAACCAGTTTTTTGTTGTTTTGCATGCGGGGGAGAATGATACTCTCCTTTGCCCGCCAGGCGTAGGCGTGAGCCTTGGAGTCACTGGAGATGAGCAGCCGGGCGGAGAGAATATAGATCATGTGCTTCAGGCTCATAAACTGGATGACATGATCCTTGTAGGGCAGCAGCCGCTCTCTGTAATCCGGCTGTTTTTTGTCAATGACAAAGTAGATGCTCCGGTGCATCCGCTCCTCCATATCGGTTTCCATACAATGACGGAAGAAGTAGAAGCCATTGTCCTGAGCCATACAGCAGTATTTCTCGTAGCAGAGGAAGATGCTCTTTTTTTCCAACTGCCTGCGGAACAGCTGGGAGAGGATGAGGGCGATGCGCTCTTTCAACCGGAATCGGAAACCGCTGTACGGGCTGTACTCCTGACAGACCAGGGCAAAGCTGTTTGTGGCGGTTCGGTAGAGAGAGATGGAGAGATCGCTGCCCTGTCGGTAGCTGTCGGTAAAAAGCGTCCGCCTTAGCCGCAGCCACCCGTGCTTCAGATTGGACTGACGAGAAGATTGGTCAAGATCGGTGACAGCGGAAAGGCGTGTGAGGT
Source organism: Oscillospiraceae bacterium (assembly GCA_902775105.1). Taxonomy (GTDB): domain Bacteria; phylum Bacillota; class Clostridia; order Oscillospirales; family Oscillospiraceae; genus Onthomonas. The sequence goes on along the minus strand of CACYLC010000008.1, from coordinate 3,566 downwards.
ACTGCCTGCCGTCCGCTCCCTCAAAGACGGCACGGATATCCCAATAGAGGGGCGTAAAGACGATGGGAGACAGGTCCAGCTTTGCCGTCATGGAAAAGAAGCCGTCTCGTTCGGTGACCTGGTCGGCGGGGAAATAATACATATCCCGGTCGATCTCCAGCTTGAAGCGGTGTACCAGCATAATGCCCGTCCAGCGGCCCGGCGCGGCGGCGGGGCAGCGCAGACGGAGGGACAGTTTGGTACCGTGAAGACTGGACTTTTCACAGCGGCAGATCATCTGGGACGTATAGCGGTAGAGGGGATCTGCCAGCTGGAGCTGACAGTAGCCGTCGAAGAGGCAGCAGATCAGACCCTCCACAGCGTGGTCACCCATCGGAGTGCTGCCCAGAGGAGCGCCGAAGGCGGCGGAGTAGTTCCGATATTCCTGATCGGTATTCAGTCGGCGGCGGACGGTCCGGGCGGGACAGCGCAAGCGCATGTGATACCAGTCCGCCCCCTGACGGATGGCCAGGGACAGATCCCACCGGGCGACACGGCTGGTCTGGATGTGCTCAATAATGGGGGAGAGATCGACCGAGAGCAGAGAGTAGCTGGGATCGGCGGGAAGCAGGCGTACCGGCAAGAGACAGCGTTCGCCCTGCCAGACCGCTGCAAGACAGATTTCGTCCTCGGCGGTGAGGTGAAAGTGATGCAGCTCTATCTGCCATTGCCAGTCCTGTCCGCCCAAGTCGGTGATGGCACAGTGGCCTTTTTCCGGCAGCAGCTCCGATTCCAATGCCTCTCTCAGAGTGGCGGCCGGAATATCCCTCTGGCAGGCGGGGCGCTGAGAAAGGGAAACAAAGGTGGGTCGGCACAGGTCATCCAGCTGCATATAGCACGCGCTTGCCTCGTTTTGGAAAAGCGGCAGCCCGTTGGCCCACATTTCCAGCTTGCTGTGAAGACTGACGTCGATGACAGAGAGGGGAACATGGAAGCGGATGTCCTCCCTCTGATCCACAACGCCGGAGAGGGCGTATTCCGCCCCATCCAGAGGCAGCGCGGCAAGAGGGACACGGGCGGCCTGTTCGCCGCCGCGCGGTTGGAACGGGAAGAACTGCTGACCCGTTTCGTCTCCGTTCGTGCGGTGGAGAGAGAGTCCGGCCAACTCCGGTGCGCCCGCAGGCGCAGAGGCTCGGAAGAACAGGCTGTCATCCTGTATCTCCATCCCGGTGAGACCGTAGGAAAGCTGAGCCCAGTAGCGGAGACTTCTGGGCGTGAGGGACAGGCTCAGGGTGGCCTCCTTTTTGCTGGTCATGGAAAAGCTGGGGACTGCCTCAAAAAAGCGGCCGTCCTGACAAAAACGGTCCACCGGCGCAGCGAAGAGATCCCGATCGTCAAAGAGATAGAGACAGCGTCTGGCAGGCCGCAGCCGGGGGAGCAGTCTGTTTGCCTGCAACGGATACTGAACCAGTCCCCGCCCCGTCTGAACCGCCAGCGAGAGCAGCAGCGGCCGGCTGTCCTCCGGGTCGTAGGCGGCCTCGGCGCCTGCCGTTTCGGCGGTGAGGAGATCGCCCTCCAGCCGGGCGGGAATCCGCCAATGGGCGGTCTGAGGCCAGTTGGACGCAATGAGGGACAGCGCCCCGTCCGGAAAGGTTCCCTTGACGCAGCTGACACAGAGACAGCCGGGGCGGGAGGGCTCCAGCCGAACCTGCAGATTGTTTGCGGTTGTGACAATGGGCAGATCGGAATCCAGCCGCTTCCACAACGGAGACATGGCGTACCTCCAAATTTCTTCTAGTATTCAGGCCGACCCTGTTGGGCCGGCCTGTGATGTTACACTTCGCTGTTACAACGGGATATTTCCGTGATGGTGCTTTTTCTGGCCGGTCTGGAAGGTGAGCTGAGCTTCCAACACCTTCTCCAGCAGGCGGCGGGTATCCTGGGGCAGGATCACATCGTCGATAAAGCCCAGCTTGGCGCCGATGTAGGGGTTGAGATAGGTGGCCTTGTAGGCCTGCACCTTCTCGTCTAACACCTGTTGATACTTATCACCGGCGGCCTTGAGATCCCGCTTGTTCAGGATCTTGACGGCACCCTCGGCACCCATGACGGCGATCTCCGCATAGGGCCAGGCCCAGACCACGTCGGCACCCAGTTCCTTGCAGCACATGGCGATGTACGCACCGCCATAGGCCTTGCGTAGAATGATGGTGATTTTGGGGACTTTGGCCTCGGAATAGGCGTAGAGCATCTTGGCGCCGTGACGGATGATGCCGCTGCTCTCCTGATCCCGGCCGGGGAAGAAGCCGGGGACGTCCACCAGATTGATGAGGGGGATATTGTAGCAGTCGCAGGTGCGGATAAACCGGGCGGCCTTGCAGGAGGCGTTGACATCCAGACAGCCGCCTAAAACGGCGGGCTGATTTGCCACAAAACCCACGGTGGCACCGTTGATTCTGGCAAAGCAGGTGACTACGTTTGCGGCAAATTCCGGCTCGATTTCGTAGATGGATTCACTGTCTGCCAGATAGTCGATGACCCGCTTGACATCGTAGATGCGCCGGTTATTCTCCGGCACGATGTCCTGAATGCCCCGCTGCCAGCGAGCCTTGGCCTTGGGCAGAATGTCGGGCAGTTGGTCGCTGTTCTGGGGCAGATAGGTCAGCAGCTGCCGAATCTTTAACAGACAGTCCCGGTCGTCGGACGCCCGGACGTGAGCCACGCCGTTTTTCCGCATATGGACATCGGCGCCGCCCAGCTCCTGCATGGTGATGTCCTCGCCGATGACCTCTTTTACCACGGCGGGGCCGGTGACAAACATCTCCCCGGTGCCCTCCACAAAGAAGATAAAGTCCTGCAAAGCGGGAGAATAGCTGGCGCCGCCGGCACAGGGGCCCATAATGGCGGTGATCTGAGGGATGACGCCGGAGGCCTGCACGTTCTGATAGAAGATGTTGCCGTACTGTGCCAGCGCCTGAATGCCCTCCTGAATGCGGGCGCCGCCGGAGTCCATCAGGGCGATGATGGGTACCTTGGCCTTGAGCGCCATTTTCTGCACCTCGGTGATCTTCCGGGCGTTGGAGTCGGACAGAGAGCCGCCGGAGATGGTGAAGTCCTGGGCGTAGGCGTAGACAAAGCGCCCGTTGATCTTGCCACAGCCGGCAATGACGCCGTCACGGGCGCAGGGCTTGTCCAGACTGCGGCTTCGATTCTGAAAAACGTTGTACTCCACAAAGGTGTCGGTGTCAAACAAAACGTTCAGCCGCTCATCTGCGGTCAGCTTTCCCTTGTCGTGCTGGCGCTCCGGCTTGCCGCTTGAGAGCAGGTCACGGCGGTGCTGTTCCAGTTGCTGAATGGAATCCATGTTGCAATGCTCCTTCAAACATCGAGGCCATCTTGGGGGGATGGCTGCAATGGTTCGGTAATGTGTTGCCATTATAGCAACGATTTCCACAGGATGCAAGCATTTTGCCTGTTCCGCTCAAAAGATGTATGTGTCAACCAATCGTTGGCAGAAATAAAACCTATGCCATCAGGGAATTCGATTACAGCTTCAACTCACCGAAAGGAAGGCTCCTGAGCACAAA
>CACYLC010000007.1 GCA_902775105.1 Oscillospiraceae bacterium | reverse complement strand
TAGCTGTACAATTTTCTCGGACATAGTTTGCTTGCTCCTTTCGAATGTGTGTGTCGTAACTTCATTCTAACAGAGTCTGCAGACTATGTCTTCTTTTTTCGCTATCCAAATTTACGCAACTTATTGTACCTTATCTTATGCGGGTTTAAGAGCCTTTTACATTGCTTTTGATAACAGTCGCTTCAACCGCAATGATTCTGTGTATCAGGTGGTTGTGGAGTTAAAGAATAATCGTTCTTTGGTTTGTGACTGTAAAATCCATAAGATCAAGCCCTTAGCTGTGTGCAAATGCAGCTAAGGGCTTTTTATTTTGCTTTGGTTCAATATAAAAACAGAATGTATTGGATTTACATAACACTCTTCACAGAAAATACATAAAAACTAAATTAAATCTTTGCCACAGCCCTTCGTTAGAAATAACTGTATTTGCGAACTTCTCTTTATCAGACATAACAAACAATACAAAGAAAACTAATGCAACTATAAAGCAAATTACACTTATACCACCTATAACATCTTCTCCGTTTTTAAACGAAAGCATCGCAATAAGTAATGGTACAAAGAGAAAGAGCATAAAACCCAGTACAGAGCCTGCTCCATGTATTTTAGATGCTGCTGTAACTACGCCCTTTGTTTCGTTTACACTAAAAAATGCGGTTAAAATGCAAGCTCCAACTGCAAATACTGCAATAAAAGTGATTAGCGAAATTGTCATCCAACCAGACACTAAATGATAGTGTTTATATAACGCAGGCAACGCAATTAAGAACAGCACCCCTTCAATAAACATCCAACAATTAAACTGTACCTTGACTGGACTTTGAGGATTCCCTAAAACACTAATTGACATTGTCAAATTGTTATAGCCTTTATAAAACAAAGAAAGAATCGTTGAAATAAGTAAATCTCCTATAACTGCAATCAACAGAGCATACCAACCATATTTCATGATTATCTTCATTTTATCTCCTTTAGATCAATCTTAATTCTGTTTCAATCCCTCAATCAGTGCATCGCTCAGCTCTTTGGGTGGCACGTGTACCCAACGCTGAGAGGTATCGTATTTCGGATAGTTATAGCGCCACTTATCATAATCGTCCTTACTGATCTCCCCTGCTGGATATTTTTCGACAACAGATGCCCGAGCGAAACGCATTTCCATAAGCTCAGCGGCATTTCTCCGTCAGCCAATCTTACTTCACTGTCGCACTGTCCTGAAATGCATTCCCTACCCGCTCGCCTGGCTTATCAATAACCTTCGTGAGCCGCAGTCTTCTTTGGAGACGTCAGCAGAATGATAATTCTATGTGACATGATTATACGGTAAATTTGTTGAAAACGCAACTATTTTAAAGAAGCGGCAGGGGCAGTCTGTGACCAGACCGCCTATGCCGCTTCCTTTCCCGCTGCGGTCAGGCAAATTTCCGGATTGTCCCGGGCAAGACCGGTATCAATGGCGCTGTCGGCCGATCAAATTGGTTTTCCCGTGTGGTATACCTTCTTCGTGCCCGCAATCAACGGATTTGCGCTTTTCTTACCGCTCTTTGCCTTGCCCTGTATTTCCGGCACCGGCGGAGTCTCGTTTTTTTCTCCCCTGGGCGTCCAGTCCGGACGCTTCATTCCCTGCTTTGCCATGGCAATCACCTCAGGAAAAGTGTCTCCCATGAAAAACGAGAATATGCAGCAATCAGTCAACAATTTCGGCATCTACCAGCTGACAAAACTCCATTCCATCCTCCATGTAGGTTTCAAAGGTTCCTGTCACCGTGATCGTGGAACCCAATTCCGGATAGTCATCCGGGTACACGTGGTCACCCGACCAGACAAACTCGATTCCCTGTGAACAGCAAGCTGTTGCATCCGCAATCAGGCATGCATAATAGTTGCGGTCGACGCCCTCGTAAACCGCAAAGCTGCCTTCCATTTTTACCGTCTTACCCACATAATCTTCCGGGGCATACATCATATTGAACACTTCGGAGTAGACCATGGTGCTGCCCAGCTGGGTCAAGTCCACGTCATAGGCAGTATCATCCACTGTGTCTGTTGCAGGCTGCATGGGCTCTGCCTCTTCGGTATCTTTTTCTGCGCTGTATGGATCCGCTTGTTCCGTCTGTGCTTCATCGTTTGCTGCGTTATCCAGGAGGTCGGATACGGTCTGCGTCTGATTGACAGTTACATTTCGGGGAGCGGCAGCTCTGCCGCAGGCGGAGAGTGTCAGCAATAAAATCAGCGTGAGCAACAGGTAAATTTGCTTTTTCATGCTCGAATTCCTCCAAAAACTGTCCCAATCAGAGAGAAGATGCCAAAGGCCACAATATCAATGGCCACGATGGTTGACCCCACCGGCGTCCCGGCCACGATGGAGATCAGGATGCCAAGCAGCGCACAGCAGACCGACAGCGACGCAGAGCAGAGCGTGACAGATCGAAAGCTCTTGAAGATGCGCATAGCGGAAAGGGCGGGGAAAATCACCAGAGCGGAAATCAGCAGCGACCCCACCAGATTCATGGCAAGCACAATAATAACCGCAATGACCACCGCAATGAGCAGGTTATAGGCGTTGGCTCCGGTTCCGGTGGCTTTGGCAAAGTCCTCATCAAAGGTGACGGCGAAGATTTTGTTGTAAAACAGGATAAAAATGGCAACAACCACAATGGAAAGAATGATGCAGAGCCACACCTCTGTCTGCGTGAGGGTCAGAATCGAAGTTGAGCCGAACAGCGTGGAGCAAACGTCACCGGAGAGATTGCTGGAGGTGGAGAACAGATTCATCAGCAGATAGCCGATGGCAAGAGCGCTGACCGAGATCATGGCGACGGCAGCATCCCCCTTGATTTTGGCATTTTGCCCCGTCCGAAGGAGTAGCACCGCGCAGACAATCGTGATGACCAGCACAAGGGGCATCTCATTCGTCAGGTTGAGTACCGCCGCAATCGCCATAGCCCCGAACGCCACATGGGAGAGCCCGTCCCCGATGAACGAAAAGCGTTTCAGCACCAGCGTGACACCCAAAAGCGACGAGCAGAGGGCAATCAGCACCCCGACGATCAGTGCATACCGGACAAAGGGATATTGAAAATAGAGCGTCAGTTTTTCAAATACCTCATTCATTCGTCTCGCTCCCCTTTCCTACGGCAAAACTTCGGCTGGCGGCGCTCGTCAGATACTCCCGTTTCGTGCCGAAGAACACAGTCTCTCCAACATGCAGGACATGGCTGGCATAGGTGACGGCGGCAGACAGATCGTGGGAGATCATAATGATGGTAGTACCGTCCTTTTGATTCAGCTCCTCGATCAGACGTTACATCTCCGCCGTGACCTTCGGATCAAGCCCTGAGACCGGCTCATCCAGCAGCAGAAGCTTTTGGGTGGCGCATAGGGCACGGGCCAGCAAAACCCGCTGCTGCTGGCCGCCGGAAAGCTCCCGGTAACAGCGCTTTTCCAGAGCTGTGAGACCCAGCTTCTCCATGTTCTCTCCCGCCAGCCGCTTCTCCTGCCTGTTATAGAACGGTCGCAGTCCGCAGCGGCTTTGACAGCCGGAGAGAACGATCTCCCGGACAGAGGCAGGAAAATCCCGTTGTACTACGGTCTGCTGGGGCAGATAGCCGATCTCATTCGGCCTCAGCCCGTCGCCTGTCAAAATCCTGCCTCGAATGGGCGCTTGCAGCCCCAGAATGGTTTTCATCAGGGTACTCTTGCCGGAACCGTTCTCTCCCACAATACAGAGATAGTCTCCGGCATTTACTTCAAAGCTCAGGTCGTGGAGGATTTCCCTTCCGTCATACCCGAGGGACAGGTTTTGGCAGGTGAGCTGGGCCATTTTCATTCACTCCTTACTGCAACGCCGCTCTCAGGACGTCAAGGTTCTGCTCCATGATGGAGAGATAGGTCACGCCGCCCTCTACGTCCGCTGACGTGGTGGACTGCATGGAGTCCAGGGTGAGAATGCTCTGATCCTTGGATACGGTGTTTTCCCGGATGGTGTTTGCAATGGAGCCGTCCGCTGTTTCAATCTGCAAAATGGCATGCAGTCCCAGCTCGTCTACTTTTTCGGCAAGGAACACAATGGTCTCAAAGCTGGCCTCGGTCTCCGCCGAGCAGCCCACAAATGCGGCGTAGTAGGTCAGGCCGTAATCGTCCACCAGATAGCGGAAGGGGAACCGGTCGCCGAACAGCACCGTTTTGACAGTGGCAGCGTCCACAGCAGCCTGATATGCGTCATTCAGGGTATTCAGCTGCTCAATATAGGCTGCGGCGTTAGTCGAATAGGTCTCGCTGTTTTCTGCGTCAATAATAGCAAGCTGATCGGCAATATACCGGCAGAGGACAGCGGCATTGTTGAGAGAGAGCCAGACGTGTTCATCGTATTCGACCTCTTCCTCCTCTTCTTCCTCCTCGTCCTCGGCCTCCATGCCTTCCACTACCTCTTCTTCCTTGACGGCATCCCCCAGAACATCCAACAGGTTGATGACCACCATATCCTGGTTCACGGCCTCCTGGAGTGCGTCAGTCACCCAGTCGTCGGACTCGCCGCCCACATAGATAAACAGATCGCAGGTGGAGATTTTGACAATGTCATCGGCAGTGGGCTGATAGCTGTGCAGGTCCACGCCGTTATCCAGCAGCATAGTCAGCTCGGCATGGTCGGCATCGTCGCCGAGGATGGTTCTTGTCCAATCGTAGATGGGGAAAATGGTGGTGACGATGCTCAGTTTTTTTCATTTGCTTGCTCTGCATTGTTTGCCTGACCGCTGCAGCCGACGAGAAGGCCGGCAGTCATCAGCAGACAGAGCAGAGTGGAAATCCATTTTTTCATAAAAAAATACCTCCGAATCAAATTAGAACGTAAAAATGGTCGCAAAAAGACAAGGAGTGTCAGAAAACGCCGACAAAGCCTGCCAAAATGGCAGACCAGACCCCTTGTTTACAGTTCTGATTCAATTCGAAAGCTTCACCTTAAGCGACACCAGGGTATTACCCGTGTATGGTCTCGTGCCGTACGATACGGAATCGACAAAGGCATACGTCAGCCCGGCGACAGCCGCAGCCGCTATAACTGCGCAGGCCAGCTCCCGGAGCGTATTTTCGCGAGCGGCGATCTGTGCGCAGATCACACAGTCCTCGCCGCGGCAGTCGTGGTCTGCCTCAGCAGCGATGTAGAGGGAGGAGGATAGAATGACAACAGCGATCATGCCCGCAAGCATTGCGGCAATGGCACGAATCTGCTTTGTCATATTGCTCCCCCCCACTTATTGGTTTTGACATGCCTCACAGACGCCATATAGCACGGTGTTTGCCCTGTCGATCTCAAATCTCTCGTTTTGCGCAACGCTGTTTACCAGTATATTGGCGCCGATCATATCCATATGATAGGTTCTGCCGCATTTCTGGCAGGAGAGATGCAGGCTCGCCCTGCACGCCTCTGCGTCAGCATATTGATAGTAGATCTCCCGTTGGCCGCCCTTTGTCATACGGCGCACCTTATGCTCCGATTCCAGGTCGGCTAAATTGCGGTAGACAGCGCTGATGCTGATGTCATGCTCCGCAAGTGCGTCGGCAATCTGATGGGCAGTCAAACTCTCGTCCGCATACCGGGACAGATATGCAAGCAGAATTTTTCTCTGCTTTGTCATGTACTTCGGCATCAGATTACCTCCTCAATTTGCGACTGTATCGCAAATTATAGCATCGCAGCTGAGTGAAGTCAATCAGGAAATTTGTTAATTCTGATCGTAGCGGGCCTGCAAAGTTGAAAAATAGATTTCTGTCAGGGAAGAGGAATTGGAAACGGACGAATGTTTTCTCCGCTCAAAGATTCCGTTTTGGGTGGTAAGAACGATTTGACCTTCCCGCAAGAATGAGTATAATTGGAATATATCAAGTTGAACTGGATTTGCGTTTCATGGGTAAATCCCTTACCGGAGGTCTGTTTATGGTAAAAATCGACCTGATCACAGGGTTTCTTGGCTCTGGAAAGACCACCTTTTTAAGAAAATATGCCAGGTATCTCATGAATGCCGGACACAAGATCTGCATTCTTGAAAACGACTACGGAGCGGTCAACGTGGATATGATGCTGCTCAGTCCTTTAGAAGGTCCCAACTGCAATCTGGAGATGGTGGCAGGAGGCTGCGACTATGACTGCCATCGCAGACGCTTTAAAACCAAGCTGATCGCCATGGGTATGTGTGGTTACGACCGAGTGCTTGTGGAACCCTCCGGCATTTTTGACACAGACGAGTTTTTTGATGTGCTCTGTGAAGAACCACTGGACCGGTGGTATGAGATCGGCAGTGTGATCTCCATTGTGGATGCCTCTCTGGAAGATCATCTCTCCCCTGAATCGGAATACCTTTTGGCTTCAGAGGTTGCCAACGCTGGTGCGGTTCTGCTCAGCAAAACCCAGACCGTCCCCCACCATGCCGTCGCCGGAGCGCTGGCTCATCTGAATCGAGCCATGGAACAGGTACAGTGCAAGCGCCGCTTCGGATCAGAGGTGATCGCTAAGAACTGGGACGAACTGACCGACGCAGATTTTGAGGTCATTGCTCAGGCGGGGTATGTAAAGCAGAGCTTTCGGAAGCAGCCCGTCCACGAGGAAAACAGCTACTCCTCCCTCTACTTCATGAATCTTCCCCTGACCGAGGCCGATATTCGAGAGAAGGTGCCTCACCTGTTCCGCGACGGCGCATGCGGTCACGTTTTCCGGATAAAGGGCTTTCTCCAGCGCCCGGATGGCAGCTGGCTGGAGCTCAATGCCACCCCCAGAAGCATGGAGTTTTGCCCCATTGAGGCAGGTCAGCAGGTGATCATCGTCATTGGCGAGCAGCTCAACGCAGACGCTATCGAGACGTATTTCCATGCCCGATTGTGACGATTTCCTCCTGAATTTGTTTCTTGTAAAGGTGGGCAGCACCGAGGGCGGTCGCTGTCCGCCTTGATTTCGGAGGCGATCGTACCGGAGCGGGCGAACGGGCAGATATCACTGTAAGTTTTAAGGAACCGCTGATTGAATCAAGCTACGGCGTCCGGGCGGCCTATTTTTCGCCCGGCCATCCGATAGATTCAATCAGCGCTTCCTTACAATACGGACAGAAAGGACGAAAGCAGCATGAAAGTTGTCGTGGCAATTGACTCTCTAAAGGGCAGCCTCTCCTCTTTGGAGGCAGGCAGCGCCGTCCGACAAGGGATCCAACTGGCGATACCGGATGCCGAGGTTGATGTCCGTCCTCTGGCAGACGGGGGCGAAGGCACTGTAGAAGCGTTGACTCTCGGCATGGGAGGCAGGCTGGAAACGGTCACCGTCACCGGTCCGCTGGGAAGACCGGTGGAATGCGCCTACGGCATATTGGACGATCGCAAGACCGCCATCGTAGAGATGTCCGGTGCGGCAGGCATCACGCTGATCTCAGAGCAGGAGCGCAATCCGCTGTACACCACTACCTACGGCGTAGGCGAGGTTCTGCGAGACGCCATTGGGAAGGGCTGCCGCCACTTTATTGTAGGCATCGGGGGCAGCGCTACCAATGACGGCGGCATTGGGATGCTCCAGGCGCTGGGTTACGGGCTTCTAAACAAAAACGGCAGTCCTGTTGCCTTTGGAGCCAGGGGATTACACGAGCTGGCTCAGATCACAGACACCGGCGTACTTCCAGAGCTGAAGGACTGCACCTTCCGTATTGCCTGTGATGTATCTAATCCCCTCTGCGGTGAGCGGGGTGCCAGCGCCGTCTACGGTCCTCAGAAGGGCGCGACACCGGCCATGATCCGGCAGATGGACAAGTGGCTGGCGGAGTATGCCACGTTGACCGCCAAGTCCTTCCCGAAGGCTGACGCCAGGAAGGCCGGCACCGGTGCAGCCGGCGGTCTGGGTTTTGCATTCCTGGCCTTTACCAATGCGGTCCTGGAGTCCGGTGTCAAAATCGTGCTAGAGGAGACCTGTCTGGAGGAGCGCATCCAAGACGCAGATATTGTCATCACCGGCGAGGGACGTCTGGATGGTCAGACCGTCATGGGCAAGGCTCCCATCGGCGTTGCAACGCTGGCCAAGAAATACGATAAACCAGTGCTGGCCTTCTCCGGCTGTGTGACGGAGAAGGCCAGGGCCTGCAACGCCTGCGGCATCGACGCCTACTTTCCCATTCTCCGTGACGTAGTCAGTCCGGAGGAGGCCATGAATCATGGCAATGCAGAGCGGAACATGATCGCCACGGTGGAGCAGGTGTTCCGTCTGATCAGGCTCGGCCAGGACAGCAGAGAATGAGAGCGGGCAGATAATTCGATACCGAAACGGTAGATTTGTTCCGATTCCCATGATATACTAACGATTATAGTGTCACGTATCAAACTATGACGGAGGTGCTCCCATGAACGAAGTAATTCAGGCAATGAAAACCAGAAGAAGCATTCGCAGGTTCAAACCGGATATGCCCGCAAAAGAGCAAATGGATCAGATCATTGAGGCGGGTCTGTATGCTGCCAGCGGCAGAGGTACCCAGGCGGTCATCACAGTTGCCGTGACAAATCAGGAGCTGAGAAATCGTCTCTCCTCCGCCAACTGCAAGATCGGTGGATGGAACGATGACTTTGATCCCTTCTATGGCGCTCCTGTTGTTTTGATCGTATTGGCGGACAAGAGCCGTCCCACCTTTGTCTATGACGGAAGCCTTGTTATGGGAAACATGATGCTCGCCGCACACGCTCTGGGATTGGGAAGCTGCTGGATTCACAGGGCGAAGGAAGAGTTTGAAACAGAGGAATACCGTCAGCTGCTGAGAGAACTCGGCATTCAGGGCGAATATGAGGGCATCGGCCACTGTGTCGTGGGATACATTGAGGGCGACGCCCCCAGGGCGGCGGAGCGAAAAGACGGCCGGGTATTCTACGTGGAGTGATGTGCCGTGGGGAATATCCGCATTGGGAGCTCTGTTTTTACGGCCATACTCAGGTTTCTGGGAGTGGGTGCGTTGCTGCAAAGTGCAGCATAGAGGCAGCCCCCATTTATCATGATAACTGTTTTACCGTAAAAAGCATCAAATCACAAAGTCATCTTTGACAGACGACTTCATTGTCCAGATGCGAACGGACACACTGTCACTGACCTTGTAGTGACATTCTTCCACAGTAGGATAGATGTGGGAGGTAAAAACAGCCTCTCCGTCATTGGCAAAAAGTTCGATGGAGCTTCTGTCAATGAAAACGCTGAGGCGATGCAGCGGCTGCTCCAATGGCATGTCCAGAATTTCGCCCACCTGTTGGTTAAAGCGTCTGTCCATACCGCTGCGATCCACGGTGCAGATGCGTTTTGCATCATCATAGTGGAGACGCATTCCGCCGCTGCCGTCCGCCCGTGTAAAAAGATTCAGGTCAAAATCTCCGCCGTTGGATCTCACCTCCAGCTCACAGGCAGTCGGGAGCGTTCCGTCTGCGGGAATTTCCGCCTCCCGCAGCGTCTCGATACCGGAGACAGGCGTTTGGATCAGTCTGCCGTCTACAATGCGCAGCTCCCTGGGCAGGGTCAGGCTCCCCTCCCAGTCCTCCTCTTCGGTGGGATAATGGTTGTCAGGCAGACCCATCCAGCCGATCAGAATCGCCTTATTCGGGTCACCCACATTGGACGCCGTCTGCGCTGCATAGAAATCAAACCCATAGTCCAGATGGTGAAAATCCGACTCCGGAATAAAGGTGAGGGTCTCATAGTCCATCTTTCCGATCAGATACACATTGTGGTTGGTGCTCTCCCCCCGCCCCGGCAGCTTGATATGCTGCGGTGAGAAGATCAACACATCTTTCCCGCTGATATTGACGATACACGGACACTCCCACATACCGCCAAAATGCTCATATCCGGTCACTTTCAGTTGCCCTGCAAAAGACCAGCCACTGAGCAGTTCATCGGACTGATAGATCAGAATCGTCCCTCTTCGATCCAGCGTCTGAGCACCGAGGAAAATATAATATTTGTTCTTCCCCTTGTGATAGACCACCTTGGGATCTCTCTGATGCTCGCTGCAATCATCTCTGGGACCAAACAACGGCTTAGGCAGTTTGACGAGCGTTCCATCCCGGTCCATAAAGGCCACACAGGTATAAGGAATGCGAACCCAGTTTTCATCCCGGTGATTTCCGGTATAGAAGAAATATAGGTCATCGTCCTCTGTGATGGCTGTGCCGGAAAAGACACCTTTGTTATCATAAACGCTGTCCGGACTCAGTCCCACCCCCTCATTAACCCAATGGAGCAAATCCTCACTGGTGGTATGATACCAGTATTTCAGTCCGTGCACCGGCCCCCACGGGAACCACTGATAAAACAGATGCCATTTCCCCTGATGGAACACAAATCCATTGGGATCGTTGGACAGACCTGTGACCGGCTGGACATGGTAGGTCTGGCGGAATACTGACGTACAGATTCGATCATGCAGATCCTTTATCTCCTCCGGGCTGTGAAGCGCCCTGTAGCGCTCTTCTCGTGTCCATTCCTTCATTTGATCGTCCTCCTTGTCGTTCAGTCATGGCTGTTTTTTTGCATTGTAACACAATTTTTCTTATATGTACATAAGTCTTGGAAAACTATTTTTCAAAATTTGATTATTCTGCAAACGGTAGGAAAACGCATTCCGATATCGGGTGAAAATAAAACAAGACCACCGGTTCCGTTTAACCGATGGTCTTAATTCATGCGTTCTTTACAGTACGTCTTCTTCTGCAATCAGCTTGAATACCGCAGTATTTTGATAGGCAAGGGTCTCATTGTGTACAAACGCCACCGTTCCGTCGATAGGCGCCGTGATGATCTGCCTGATCTCTCCGGTATAAGGATCCGTGACGGCGGCAAGCACTGTTCCCGCCAGCACCCTCTCCCCTGCCTTCACTCTGCTTTCAAAAAAACCTGCACGTTCCGTCCGAATGTTGACAAAGTCCCTTGTCTCTACGACTCGGGATTGATACCCTTCATGTCCCCGATACCGGATGATCTCCTGTTTTGACAGAAAGTGCAATACAGCGTCCACTGCCTGGGCGGCGCTTCCCCGCTCAATCTCTCCGGTGCTGGTGGTGTAGATGGAAAAGGCGTCTGTTTCCCAGATCTGCCAGTTGTAGTTCAGCGTAGTCGTATCAAAGGGTCTCGGGTGGTGCAGCACTACGTATGGAAGGCCAAATTGCCGGGCCAGTTCCACGTTTTCCAGTCCCGTTTTCATCATTCGCACCTGAGGCACGAAATTTCCCGGCATATAGAAAGACGCAAACTGCACGCCAAAACGGTAATCCTTGATCTGTTCAAAGATGCCGCCTGCGATCCGCTGGGTCGTCTCACCCAGATCATAGCCGGGAAACATCCGGTTGATGTCTGTATTGTCAATGGTCCAGAAGCGCTTTTTTGTATTGACGGAATATGGATTGGCGCACGGGATGACGAGGATGCTCTTTCCCTTTGTGATCCTTCCCTTCTCCTCCAAAACCTTCAACTTCCGCACCAGCTGGGAGCAGGCGTAGATCTGCTGATACTCATTGCCCCGCATACTGCCTATAATACAGATGCTCTTCTCGCCCTGTCCGAACTGAAATCCGGTGACACGGAAATCATCTCTGTAAAGTGCATCTACTTTATATAGTATTTTCCGTTCCATTTTCCCCGTTCTCCTTGCATCTGTCGTAAACTTCCTGCTTCAAAATCCGTCCCATCAGTGATCCTGCGTCCACCACTGGGTACTCCCGTGTGGTGAACAGCCATCCGTCTGCGGGCGCCGTAATTTTCACGGCATCCTTTCCCCGCAGCGGATCAAGGATGCTGCCGATGTAATCTCCCTCTCTCACCAGACTTCCGTGCGCCTTTTCTTTCACATAAATACCGGATACCGGAGCATTAAGGTAATGGACGTCCTCCCCTCTCTGATCGTAGGAGATCACCGGCTCCCGCACCTCGGGCACGGAGCCGCTCCAGATGCCTGCCGCTTTCATCAGAGAAAAAATCCCGTCGGTGAGCTGCTCTCCATATTCCCTTGTAACACGCATGCCCACGCCCATTTCCACCACGAGCGTTTTGACACCAATATCGTTCAGGCTGTATGCAAAGGTGGATTCCAGCACCGTACTGCTGCCATGCACCCAGATAAAATCTACATTCGCCCGCCGGGCATAGGGCACCAGCACGTCCTGATGCAGTTGGTTGATTCGGATCTGAGGCACCTCAGTCAGAAAGATATTGCTGGCATGGATATCCACGCATAGCTCTGCCCCTTTACAGTCACGAATGATCTCAGATGCCATATACTCATTCATATCGCCCTCCCGGTTTCCGGGAAAGATGCGGTTCATGTCCAGATCAAAGGCAGGGATGCCACGGGTGATGGAGTCGATGCCGATAGGGTTCATGGCGGGGTAAATATCCACAATGCCTTTCAGTGCTGACGGGTTCTCCCGAATCCGTCTTGCCACCTCGTGGCAAACATACTGCCCTTCCAGCTCATCGCCATGGATACCGGTCACGACACAAATGCGCTTTGCGCCCGCTCCGGCACGTTCAGACGCCAAGCGCCGCTTGCGGATCACCAGTCTTTCGTCCACCGGCAGCTCCGCTCCTGCCACCTCGATGATCTCATCTATCATGTCAATTCCTCCACTGATACGCTGATTTCCTGTTGCTGCGCCGTCCTACCGCAGCTTCCGGTAAAGACGCCCTGATTGAGCATACAGTCCCGATAATCTCTGCCGCAAGATATTTTGATATATCCGTCATCCACGATCAGATCGTTGGTTGGGTCAAGCGCTGTCCACCCGTTGTGGTCAAAGACCTCCACCCACGCGTGAGACATGCCTTCCCCCAACATCATGCCCACCACATACCGGCAGGGAATCTGCTCCAGTCTGCACAGGGAGAGCAGGATGTGGGCATAGTCCTGACAGACCCCTTTTCTGAGTGCCATGGCCTCCTCAGCTGTGGTGGCAACGGTGGTCGCCCCCTGTTCATAGGCGAGATCCCGATGCAGCCGGTGCATCAAGTATTCCGCCCGCGGCCGATTTCCCGTGCCGGACGACGGCAAGAGCGCCGCATGGTATTCCCTCAGCGCCGCTCCCGGTTTGGTATGCCTGGTCTGATATTGATAGATATGCGCCTGACAGTCATCATCGACAGATACTGCAGGAGCAAGCCCCGCTTTGACGATTCCCTTCACGTCGATGAGGAACCGTCGGTGCTGCTCCTTGCAGTAGCCGTAGATGCAGTCATTCCCAAAGGAATCTGACGTCCTGCTGACAAAGTAGTTTGGATATACGTCATATTCCAGTGACTCAACCTTCTGTCGGTCGTCGCTTTTGGGCAGGCATTTCAAGGTAAAATGGTGCTCCTGAATCGGCGTGTCAAACGTCAGGCTCATATGATAGTGAAAGCGCAGTCTCTTCACAACAATTCCATCCATTTTCGTCTCTCAGCATTCCTGCAGAGACTCAATTTCCTCCACCAGTTCCTTATAGCTGAGCGGCGCGTCCTCCACCAGATAGTTGATATGTGCCAGCTTCTTTCTGCTATAGGAAAGGCCTGTCCGCTCGATGCGGAAGTTCAGTCTTGCGACCTCGCGCTTCAACTCATGTTGATTCATGCGCATACGGGCATAGAGATCGATCCGCTCCACCCGTTTTCCAAATTTGATGAGACTCCGCACGTGCTCATCATCCACGCTGTCGTCTACAATGCCCCAGAAGGCCACAATATTGTCCCGGACATGCTGAAGCTCCAAAAGCGGCGCCGGGGACTCCTTTGCCTTGTTCATGGCGTAGACGGCGAGCTGGATGTAGGATAATGCCATGCTGCCGATCTTCTCCCGCAGGACGATTGCATTGTCGTAGGCACGGATCAGGTTGGAATAGATGGAGTTGGGGTCGGCCTCGTCAAAGCAATAGCGGCTGGCAAAATCCTCTTTTGAGGTGTAGATATTCGGGATCTCCTGACGGACGCAGAACTCCTCATACTCGTCCGAATCAAGATCGAGCATGGAGTCAAATCTGTCCGCAAAAAGCTTTAATGTAGTATAGACCCGCTCGCTGTATCTGCCCAGCCAATAGAGCTGGCCTGTATGTTCTACCGAGATAATACCCATGTATCTTTAAAACCTCCTCCCTGAGAAGAATTGACGATAAAGGAATCCGGATTTCTGGAAAAACGGGTCAGGCCGCTCTTCCACACCATGGGTTCCTCCGCCATGAGCACAAAGGCCCGGAGATCCGCCTTGCGGGGTACTAAGCTGTTGCCCTCCACGATATCAATGTCCAGAAAATCAATGACCTCCTGGGCGATGAATCTCCGAGGCTCCGCTTTCAGCAGAGTCAGGAAATGTTCCTTCTCCTCCTTTGTCATTTTGCTTCCAAATACAACGCCGTAGCCTCCGGCCTCTGCCACATCCTTAAGCACCAGATCGTCGAAATGCTCCAGCACATACTTCATGTCGTCCTCATAATAGGGCAGATAAGTAGGGGCATTTTTGAGGATCGCCTCTTCACCCAGATAATATTGAATCATCTTCGGCACAAAGTAATATATCCCCTTGTCGTCCGCCACACCATTGCCCGGTGCGTTAATGAGCGCCACGTTGCCCTTTCGGTAAATATCATAGATGTGAGGGATGCCGATAACAGACTCCTCGTTGAAGTTCATGGGGTCCAGATATTCGTCGGAGATCCTCCGGTAAACGGCGCCCACACGCTCCTTTTTACCGGAATAGTCGATGAAATACAGATAGTCGTTTTCCACGATCAGCTCGCTGCCCGTGACAAGATGGGCTCCGGTCTGCTCGGCCAGGTAGGAATGCTCAAAATAGGCCGCATTGTATCGTCCCGGCGTCAGGATGACGGTATGTCCGCCGGTGTTGACGTGATCCATGGTCTGCCGCAGCAGTCTGGCATAGTTCCGGTTATCGTCAATGCGGTATTTCTGAAAGGTCTGAGGGGAGCATTTTCGACAAAGATCCCGTGCGATCATCGGATAGGAGGCGCCGGACGGAATGCGCAGGTTATCCTCCAAAATATACCATGTCCCGTCCTTGCTCTGCACCAGGTCGATACCGGAGATGTGGGAGTAGATCCCCTGGGGCGGCAAAACCGACTCGCATTGGGGAAGATAGCCGCTGCCGGCATAGACGAATTCCTCCGGCACCACCCCGTCTCGGATGATCTTTTTCTCATGGTAGATATCCCGGATAAAGAGGTTGAGCGCCATGACCCGTTGCTTTAGTCCCCGTTCCAGAGAGGCAAACTCCTCCTGCTCGATGACTCTCGGGATCATGTCAAAGGGAAACAGCTGCTCTTTAAAGGTATGATTCTTATAAATGCCGAATTTAACGCCGTAACGAGCCAACAGCTCATTGACCGCATCCGAATATTTGCTCAGTTCTTTCAGTTCCATTCTTCTCTTCCCCTCACAGGCGTATCATCCCTGACAAAACAGTTCTCTTGCCACGCCGCAAAGCAGCTGTGCCGTCACCTCTGCACCGAAGCGGCTGGAGTCGATCATCAGATCCCTTTGGTCAAAGACTTCCCTGACCCCCTGGCAGTATTTCAGCCGGTAGATTTCTCTGGCCCGATCCACGTCCCGCAGCATCCGCCGGGCTTCTTTCTCGTCCATGCCCAAAATGGACGTACAGTTACGGATCCGCTTTTCCAACGGAGCGTAAATATAGACATTCAGGACTCGATCCATATCCCGCAGGATGCTGTCAGCGCAGCGTCCTACAATGATGCAGGATTCCTTTGCCGCCAGATCCCGGATAATGTTGGACTGGATCTGAAAGATCTCCTGCTGCATGCTGGTCAGTCCCATACCAAGGGGATATTTTCGCTCGGCGAAAAAACCGCCGGCACGCTCCTCCTCCTGACTGATCTCGGAGGTAGGCAGTCCCATCCGCTTGGCAGTGGCCTCCACGATGTCACGGTCGTAGAACTCAATGCCCAGCTCCAGGGACATATTCTGTGCGATCGTCCTGCCAAGAGAGCCGAACTGTCTTGAGATGGTAATGACATACTTTTCCATATTACGCCTCCGCATTTCTCACCACTGCATGACGGCTCCGCTTTTTCTGCATCCCCCGCACGGTCAGGGAAAGGGCAAAGTTGATCACAAAATAGATCAATGCCGCAGTGCCAAACAGCACAAAGACGTCGGACACGTTGATGGCGTTTGTGCCGTTATAGCGGTTTGCCGCTGACAGGATCTGCTTCGTTCTCGCCATCAACTCGATAACCGCCACGTTTGCCAGGAAGGAGCTGTCTTTGATCGTGGTAATGACCTGGCTGAGCAGCGTGGGAATAATGGCCTGAAATGCCTGAGGCAGCACAATGTACCACATGGTCTGCACCACGTGAAAACCCTGAGACTGTCCGGCCTCGATCTGCCCGTGGGATACGGAGTTCAGTCCACCTCTCACAATTTCCGCAATGACGCCGGAGGTATATAGAATCAGTGCCACAGCAGCCTTGAACAGCAGCTTATTATTTACTGAGGAGAGTCCAAACATAGGTCTGTCCACGAACCCCGGGCAGGGGCAAAAGACCAGACAGATAAAGATCCAGAACAGCAGCGGCGTATTTCGAAACAGCTCAATGTAGACTGTTGCGATCCATTTCAGAATTTTCGTCTTTCGGCTGGTACAGTAGTTACGGCAGAGCGCCAGCACGGCGCCAAAGAGAATACTGATCAGCACAGCTACCACGGAAATAATCAGAGTAAAGGCCACGCCCTGCAAAATGAATGTGATGATTGCCGGATTTCCCAGCATGGAAAGACTGTTTGTCAGCGTTTGCACTTAGACCGCCTCCTTCCCTGCTTCCGGGTTTTTTTCTGTGTTGGTGACTGTTGTGCGTCTGTCCCGCTTTTTCAGCGAGGTCTCCCAGACGGATGCCAGTGTGGAGAGCGGGAAGCACATGATAAAGAACAGTGCCCCGCAGAGGATGTACGCCGGGGCGTAGGAACCGCCGGTATTCTCACCCGTGACAAAACTATAGGTCAGGCTCAGCAGATCCGCTCCGCCCACGATATAGAGACAGGAGGTGTTTTTGATCATGTTAACAATGGTATTCACCATGGGCGGCAGAATGACCTTAATGCTCTGAGGCAGGATAATGTAGTACATTCTCCCGAAGTAACCGAAGCCCTGAGCCTCCGCCGCTTCAAACTGTCCTTTGGGAATGGATTCGATGCCGGCACGGATGACCTCAGACATATATGCGCCGGTATAGACGCCCAGGGCGATAAATCCGGTCACGAGGATGCCGGGGCTGTGGCCGGAAAAGGCCAGCGCATAGTACAAAAAGCAGAGCTGCAGCAAAATGGGTGTATTCTGAATCACTTCCACGTAAACCCTGCTGATCGCCTTGAGGGATTTCCTGCCGCTGGTTGCCATCAGGCCAAAGATGATGCCCAATGACAGGGCAATAATCAGCGAAATAAACGCCGTCTCCAGCGTATTGACCAAGCCAAGCAAAAAGGTACTGCGATACATCCATATTTTGCCCCATGCTCTTCCTGAAAAAATACCGGACATGCTTCGTCCTCCTGTCTCCCCTCACATTTGTATGATATGGCGGACGCAGAGTAGCTCTACGCCGCCATATCAGAATGGTTGGTTGAATTTGTCTTAATCCAGACCGTTCTCCGCAATCAGGGAATCAATGGTACCGTCAGCCAGCAGGTCTGTAACCAACTCCTCCGCAACAGCGGACATGCCGGAATCCTTTGCGGTTGCAATGCCGTATTCCTGAGGCGCAAACTCCGCGTCGATGTAGGAACGTCCCTCTGTTCTGTAGATAGCCAGAATGGACTTATCCACGCAGAACGCATCGACCTCGCCGGCGCTGAGGGCGGTGGAGATGGTGGGATAGTCATCGTACTGACGGAAGCTGACGCCGTCGGTCCAGGTGGCGGGATCGAAGCTCTCCTCGTCGAAGCCATCGCCGCCGATGAGACCGGCCTCGATCATGGCCTTGACCAGACTCTTGGCGGAAGTGGAGCCGGAGGAGACGCCCACGGTGGCACCTACCAGACCGCTCAGGTCGGTGATGCCGGAGGCATCCTCAACCAGTACGCTGACGTAGTCGGTATAGTAAGGGGTGGTGAAGTCCCAGCTCTCCCGACGCTCGTCGGTGATGGTAAAGGTTGCCAGTACGCAGTCAATGTCGCCGGAGTCCAGAAGCTCCGTTCTGGTGGCGGCGGTAACGGCGGTAAATTCCACGTCAACACCCAGCTTCTCAGCCAGAGCCTTGGCCAGCTCGATCTCCAGACCGGAATACTCACCCGTCAGAGGATCCTCATAGCCGAAGCCGATGACTGCATTCTTGACGCCGACTCTCAGCACACCCCGGTCAATGACCGCCTGCACGTCGGCAGCAACCGCTTCACCGGCCGGCTCTTCCGTCTCGGTCACTTCCGCAGGGGCGCTCTCGGTCGCTTCTGCTTCGCTCTGGACAGGAGCCTCGCTTCCGCCGCAGCCTGCCAGCAGGCTTACCAGCAGAGCCAATGCTGCCACCAGCGCAATATACTTCTTTTTCATGTTCTTCTCCTCCTACAATCAATTTATGGTTAAAGTCCGTGACGGAATGTCAGGTCTCTATCCATCCTTTTCAACGGACGTCACCGCTCAGCGGATAATTTTTCCAAGGAACTGCCTGACACGCTCATTCTCCGGGTTGGTGAAGAAATGCTCCGGCGTACCGGTTTCCAAAATCTGTCCATCCGCCATAAACACCACTCTGTCCGCCACCTGTCTGGCAAAGCCCATCTCGTGAGTCACCACCACCATGGTAATATTTTCTTTGGCCAGCTTGATCATAACGTCCAGCACCTCCTGAATCGTCTCCGGGTCCAGCGCGGAGGTCGGCTCGTCAAAGAGAATAATTTTCGTCTGCGCACAGAGCGCCCGGGCAATGGCAATACGCTGTTGCTGTCCGCCGGAAAGGGTCGTGGGATAGACGTGTGCTTTGTCTGTCAGGCCAACCACGTCCAGGTAGTGATACGCCAGCTCCTCTGCCTCTTTCTTCGACTTATGATGCAGCTTCATGGGCGCCAGCGTCAGATTCTTCAGCACCGTCATGTGCGGATAGAGGTTAAACTGCTGGAACACCATAGAGGTGGTCTCCCGCACCAGCTTGACCTTGTTTTTTGACGTCAGCTCTTTTCCATCGATGTAGACATGGCCGCTGGTAGGCTCCTCCAAAAAGTTCATACAGCGTACCGTGGTGGACTTTCCCGAGCCGGAAGGGCCAATGATGACCATTTTCTCACCTTCTGCAACTTCGAGATTCACACCCTTCAAAACGTGCAGGTCTCCAAAGTACTTGTTAACGTTTTCCAGCTTGATCATACGGCGCCTCCATTTAAAAAAGAGGACGTTTTACGACTAAAATCATCGTGAAACGTCCTTGTTTCTGTCGAATCATGATTTAAAAAGGAGAGGGAGCCCGTGCCATTCACACGAGCTCCCTTGCTTGTTGATAACAAGTATAAGGTGTTTTTTTGCATTTGTCAATGAATGTTTTTTCACAAACAAGTCTTGTGTCAATGGGATACCATTGTAAAATGTACATGAAATTCACATTTTTTCTGTTAGCTCCAATAAAACAGTTTCTTTAAACTGCGCACGATCTGGTTGCTGTCGTGATGCGCATACATGACATCGTGTCTGCTGCGATCGTCGCTGACCGTTATCACCTTATTCAGCCCCGTCGTCTCTTTCAGAACATCCAGCATACGCTCCACGGAGGCGTCTTTGCTGTAAATCTTGAGATAGGAATATCCCGGATAGTCGTCGGACGGATAGTGCAGCGTTTTACACCGCTCTGTCAGTCCTTCCCGGCAAAGCTCCTGATACAGGGACTCGATTTTCTCCGTCTCATCAATGGTCATGAAATATACAACTGGAAATTCCTTCGGGCGCTGACGGTGCAGATAGTTGCGATAGGGAGATTTATGCAGCTTTTGATAGATCTGCTGTTCCGCCGGGTTGCGGAGCTCACCGCAGTAAATGATGATCACATCCTCCAGAATCACGTTGCTGAACACATGAAATCCCCGCTCCCGGATGAAATACTCCACTTGCTCCGCCATGTCGGGCGCAATTTCGCATTTCCTGACATAGCAGTTTTCATTGACATCATAGAGCACGGCTCCGTCCATTGCGATAATCGGCAGGCGCAGATGGATATCCGAGAGCGCCTCCAGATAGGTCGCCGGCGTTCTCAGCGTCATCACGGTCAGGTACATGCCGTCCTCAAACAGATTGTTCATCGTTACACGGCTGTACGGCGTCAATCGTTCCTTTGTATCCCGGAGGGCATTGTCGAGATCTGCGGCGAAAAGCGTATCCTTCCGCTCTTTGCCGTGGATGTTCACCGAGTTGATGGCCAGTCCCAGCAGGATTCCGATCATAGTGTCCATGCTGCGGTCGAGTACGAAGAGATAGGGATTCACATCTCCCAGATGATTGACCACGATGCTGAGATAGACCACGCAGGAAAAGTATGCGGCATTTTTGCGCCGAAGCAGAACCGTGGTATAGATCACCGGTACGATCATCCCGGACAGCAGCAAGTAATGCCAGAGGGTGTTGCCCAGATCCACCACATAGAGCTTACAGAGGATGAACAGCAGTCCGTAGCCGGCACCAATGGCGGTTCCAATGGTGCGCTGCACTGCATTGGTCAAGGTATTCTTCGTATAGTTTTGGATGCACCACAGTACGGCAAGGGCGGAGTAAAACGGAGCTCCCTGCTCTCCCCGCAGAAGGTAGATGACAAAGCACAGAAATACCCCCAGCGCAGATTTGGTAATCCGCATGCCAATATGAGGCACCCATCGTCTCTTCCGACAAGCTCCTGTTTGCTGTGCTGGCTCATTCATGGCATCTCCGTCCCTCTGCACAGCGCTCCACAAAGGCCGCAAAGATCTTTCTACTCCGCTCATCCGTTTTCCACGACAGCTCCGGGTGCCACTGAAGGGCCCAGACAAATGATTTTTCCGGCAGGCAGACCGCCTCGATCAATCCATCCTCTGAGACCGCCATGGTCTGAAGCGCCTCCGCTTTACGCTTAATCGCCTGATGGTGATAGCTGTTGACGCCGATCCGTTCCTCCCCCAGCAGCGCAAACAGGGGCGATTCCCTTTGGATCAGCACCTCATGTACCTCACGGTCATAGGGCGGCATCATATGATGGTCGGTTTCTGTCTCATGCTGGCTGGACAGATCCTGATAAAGTGTGCCGCCCAGCAGCACATTGATCATTTGAATGCCCCTACAGATGCCAAGCACCGGAAGCTCTCTTTTCAGGCAGTCCTGAAACAGCAGCTGTTCCATCGCATCCCGCACCGGAATGCGCTCGCCGCACTGGGGGAGTCTCTCCTCTCCATACAGCTCCGGCGCCACATCCTGACCTCCTGTCATCAAAAGGCCGTCAATCATCCCTGCCAGCTGCCTGATCGTCTGTTCATTCGACGTCAGCGGCAGGATCACAGGCACACCGCCTGCCGCCGCAATGCCGTCCAAATACCCCGGAATCATCCAGATGCTGTCCCGCTCCTCATCAAACAGCGGCACCACGCCGATCACCGGCCTTTTTCCATCCATGTTCCCGTCTCCTTTCCAAAAGAAAAGACACCTGCCCCATGACAGACGTCTTTGTCCGAACGGTATCTTACACGTTTTAGCGCAGATTGTCAAACTGTTGTAAAATGTAAAACACACAAAAACCATCTGAATTTGCCATGCTTCTGTATGCATGAAAGCAAATGCGTCCATTCTCAGGGATCAAAAGCAAACGGTTTCTGTCATCGCAAATCTACCGAAATTCGGCACGGAGAGGTGTACTGTTTGCCGATAAAACGCCGTTTCGTCGTCGCTCCCTTTCTATTGACATGCGGCAAACGGCTGTGTTATCATTGTGACGATCCCGCAAGGAGCATCTCCTTTGCGAAAAAACTGTATAAAACAGCGGTGCCTCCTTTCCACGCTCTGCGGGAACAGGAGGGTAAAAGGGAAACAGGTGCAAATCCTGTACGATCTCGTCACTGTGTTTGGGGAATGCAAGCCATTCATGTCACTGACTTTTGTTGGGAAGGCGGCTTTGCGTGATGATCCATGAGCCAGGAAACCTGCCGTTTGTTTGGTATCGGGGTTTGGATCCCAGGCCACGAGGAATTGGTCATACCGTGTTGACGCTGCAGCTCTGCAGTGTCTTTTCGCTGTGTCCTTTCCTGTCAGGAAAGGGCTTTTCTTTTGTCCTGAACATACTCGATTCAGGTATTTTGACATATAGGAGGAAACTACCATGAAAAAAGCGACAACCTGCCTTCTGGCACTGCTGATGCTGCTCTCTTTGGCAGCCTGCGGCAGCAAATCCGCAAACACGGAGCCTGCAGAAAGCACCGAACCTGCTGCGGAAGCTCCCGCAGAAACGGTTCAGGAGCAACCTGCTGAAGCGGAGACAGATACGGATGCGGAACCAGAGGACGAGGAGAACTATGAGACCGGCGACGCCTCTCTGGATGATCCGCTCAATCAGGACGACATCGGTGAGCGGGAACTGCTGGTGGTCAGCTTCGGTACCAGCTTCAATGACAGCCGCCGTCTGACCATCGGCGCCATCGAGCACAGTATGATCGACGCCTTCCCCGACTGGAGCGTCCGCCGAGGCTTTACCAGTCAGATCATCATTGACCACATCAAGAGCCGTGACGGCGAGGAGATCGACAATATCACCGAGGCGCTGGATCGTGCCGCCGACAACGGTGTCAAAACTCTGGTGGTGCAGCCCACCCACCTGATGCACGGTCTGGAGTACAATGACGTGGTGGCAGAGTTGGCGACCTATTCCGACGCCTTTGACACCATCGCTATCGGCGAGCCGCTGCTGAACACCGACGAGGACTTTGCCCTTGTGGCTGAGGCCATTGTCAAGGCGACGGCGGAGTATGACGACGGCGAGACCGCCATCTGCTTTATGGGTCACGGCACAGAGGCCGAGTCCAACGAGGTCTACGCGAAGATGCAGCAGGTGCTGACTGACGGGGGCTATGCCAACTATTTCGTCGGCACCGTGGAGGCCACTCCTTCCGTGGAGGATGTTCTGGCTATGGTTCAGGAGGGCAACTACACCAAGGTGGTACTGGAGCCGCTGATGATCGTCGCAGGTGATCATGCCAACAACGACATGGCAGGTGACGATGAGGACTCCTGGAAGTCCGTCTTTGAGAGCGCAGGCTATGATGTCACCTGCATCGTCCGCGGCTTGGGCGAGCTGGAGGACATTCAGGCCATTCTGGTGCAGCACGCCCAGGACGCCGTTTCCTCTCTGGATCAGTAACAGACGCATGATATAAGAGGTGAATTCACTCATGCACAAGAAAATGCTCGCCTCGTTTTTGACATGGCTGATTCTGATCCTGCTTATGACCGGCTGCGGATTGATTGCCACTCCCCCAGCGGAACCAGGTAGTTCTCAGGTGGCAGGCGCCGAGGACATGACCGATGTAGTAGATGTGGTGGAGGAAGGAATGGTTCCCGTCTCCGGCAGTAGTCTCCGGGACGGAACGTATGAAATTACCGCAGATTCCAGCTCTTCCATGTTCCACATTGTCCGGTGTGAGCTGACTGTGGCAGAAGGAGAAATGACCGCCCGGATGACCATGAGCGGAACCGGCTATCTCTATGTCTTCATGGGCACTGCCGAGGAAGCTGCCGGAGCAGATGCATCGGTCTACATCCCCTTTGAGGAAAACAGTGACGGCACCCACAGCTTTACCGTCCCGGTGGAGGCACTGGACATGGGTATTCCATGCGCCGCCTTCAGCAAGAACAAAGAGCTTTGGTACGACCGCACCCTGCTCTTCCGGGCGGATTCCCTCCCCATGGACGCCTTTGCCGACGGCGTGATCACAACGCCGGAAAGTCTGGGACTCTCCGACGGAACTTACACCGTGGAGGTCACTCTGGAGGGCGGCTCCGGGCGGGCCAGCGTCGCCTCCCCTGCTGTGCTGACCGTTTCAGAGGGCGTCTTTACTGCCGAGCTCGTCTGGAGCAGCGGGAACTATGACTACATGAAGGTAGGAGATGTGCAATATCTCCCCGTGAGCACAGAGGGCAACTCGGTGTTTGAAATTCCTGTCACCGGCTTTGACTACAAAATGCCCGTGATTGCGGACACAACAGCAATGAGTCAGCCCTATGAGATCGAATATACCCTCTATTTTCGCTCTGACTCCATTGAGGCGGCGTCATGACTCCGGCCAGGAAACTGATTTCGACTGTAATCTGCTGTCTGTTCCTGATCCTTCTGCTGACCGCCTGCGGGATCTCCGCTCAGGATCGGGAGGGAAAGGCTGGCCTCCAGGAGGCCAGCCTTTCCGGCATGGAGCTGCAATACGCCGAGCAGTTTTGCGTCGATTATTTGGATGACGGCTGCGCTCTGCTCACCATTGCAGGCACAGACCGATTTCTCATCGTTCCGGAGGGCTGTGAACCTTCCGCCGGATTAGACAGCGATATTGTGATCATCCGGCAGCCCATACGAAACATTTATCTCGCCTCCTCCTCGGCGGCTGACCTTTTTGTTCAGCTGGACGCATTGGATTCGATTCGTCTGACCAGTACCACCGCCGCCAACTGGCGGCTGCCTGAGATGCAGGCGGCTGTGGAGGCGGGGCAGATTCTGTATACAGGGAAGTACAGCGCACCGGATCTCGAGCAGATTCTGTCCGAGAGATGCGGGCTGGTCATCGAAAATACGATGATCTACCGCAGCCCCGAGATCAAGGAGAAGCTGGAGGATCTGGGACTTCCCGTTCTGGTGGAGCGCTCCAGCTACGAGTCCCATCCCCTGGGTCGAGTGGAGTGGATCAAAGTGTACGGGCTGTTGGTGGGCAAAACAGGCGAGGCCGACAGGTTCTTTGGTGCCCAGGTACAGACTCTCGCCGGCCTGAAAGAGCTGGAGGAGACGGGTCAGACCGTGGCCTTCTTCCATATCAACTCTAACGGTGCTGCTGTGGTGCGAAAGCCGGGAGATTATGTCTCCAAAATGATCGAGCTTGCCGGCGGAACGTATATCTTCTCCGATCTGGGTGAGGATGACAACGCCCTTTCCACCGTAAATATGCAGATGGAGACCTTCTACGCC
Source organism: Oscillospiraceae bacterium (assembly GCA_902775105.1). GTDB lineage: Bacteria > Bacillota > Clostridia > Oscillospirales > Oscillospiraceae > Onthomonas. The sequence goes on along the minus strand of CACYLC010000007.1, from coordinate 18,373 downwards.
GGAGCAAAGGACGCGGATATTCTCATCTACAACAGTACGATTGACGGCGAGATCGACACACTGGAAGAGTTGCTGGAAAAGAACAGTTTGTTGGCGGATTTTAAGGCGGTGCGGAACGGAGATGTCTGGTGTACCGAGCAAAATATGTTTCAGCAGACCTCCGCAGCCGCCGGCATGATCTCGGACATCAACGCCATTGTTACAGGAGACGCCGATGGGCTTGACCATCTCACCTTTCTTCACCGGCTGAACTGACGAGGAGTCAAACGATATGAGCGAGAAACGAAGAATACGATATACCGCCTGTTTTCTGATACTGGCTCTGCTGCTGGCGGCACTGCTGTTTCTCAACACGGTAATCGGTAGCACACAGCTGGGTATGGCGGATGTACTTCAAGCGCTCCTCTCCCCCGGTGGACAGGGTACCACGGAGCGGATCGTCTGGAATATCCGGATGCCGAGACTGCTCTCCGCCGCTCTGCTGGGGGGAGCACTCTCTGTCTCCGGCTTTCTGCTTCAGACCTTTTTTGGCAATCCCATCGCAGGGCCGTTTGTGCTGGGTATCTCCTCCAGTGCAAAGTTAGCGGTGGCGCTGATTATGATTTACTGTCTCGGACAGGGGATTGTCATTCGATCCGTCACCCTGATCCTCTCCGCCTTTTTGGGCGCTATGCTCTCCATGGGCGTGATCTTGCTGGTCTCCGGGCGGCTCAAGAGCATGTCCCTTCTGATCGTCTGCGGCGTGATGATCGGCTATATCTGCACGGCGGTCACAGATATTGTCGTGACCTTTGCCGACGACTCCAACATTGTGAATCTCCACAACTGGTCTATGGGCAGCTTTGCCGGTATCGACTGGGGCGGCGTGCGCACTGCTGCCGTCACCGTGTTTGCCTCGCTGTTCTGCGTCCTTTTGCTCGCAAAGCCCATGGGCGCCTATCAGCTGGGAGAGGTCTATGCCCAGAACATGGGGGTCAATATCCGTTGCTTCCGTATTGGGCTGATCCTCCTGTCCAGCGTGCTGTCCGCCTGCGTCACCGCCTTTGCTGGCCCCATCTCCTTTGTAGGTATCGCAGTCCCCCACCTGGTCAAGAGCCTGTTTCGGACATCGAAACCCCTTCTGATGATTCCCGCATGTTTTCTGGGCGGAGGCGTGTTCTGCCTGTTCTGCGATCTGATCGCCCGCACCCTGTTTTCCCCCTCTGAGCTAAGCATCAGCTCGGTGACGGCGGTTTTTGGCGTGCCGGTGGTCATTTGGATGCTACTGAGCAGGCAGAGAAAATCCGCAGGGTGAGGTGGACACGATGGACAAATCAATCATGATCGCAAACGCCCTTTCCGTTGGCTATGGCAGGAAAACCGTGGTGGAGGACATTTGTCTTATGGCTGTGCCGGGACAGATTCTGACCCTGATCGGCCCAAACGGCTCGGGAAAATCCACCATTCTCAAAACGCTGATTCGCCAACTTCCGCCCCTGAGCGGCACCGTTTTTCTGGAAGGCCGCTCCATGCCCCGCATGAGCCACCTGGAGATCGCACGGTCTGTCTCCGCTGTTTTGACCGGCAGACCGGAGCCGGAGTTGATGACCTGTGAGGATGTGGTTCGCTCCGGACGCTATCCCTATACCGGCAGGCTGGGCATCCTCTCTGAGGCAGACCAGCAGAAGGTTGATGAGGCTATGACTGCGGTGGGGATCACCGATCTCCGGGACAGGGACTTCAACCGCATCAGCGACGGTCAGCGTCAGCGTGTCATGCTGGCACGGGCCATCTGTCAGGAGCCGAAGCTGCTGATTCTGGACGAGCCGACCTCCTTTCTGGACATCCGGAACAAGCTGGACTTCCTGTATCTGCTGAAAGCCCTTGTCCGGGAGCGGCAGCTGGCGGTCATCCTCTCGCTGCACGAACTGGATCTGGCACAGAAGTTCTCCGATACTCTTTTGTGCATTCGGGACGGCGGGATCGACCGTTGGGGCACCCCGTCCGAGATCTTTACCGACGGCTATATCGAGCAGCTTTACGGTGTGAAGCACGGGCGGTACGACGTCCGCTTTGGCAGTGTGGAAGCGGAGCCGCCCCACGGCGCTCCGCTCGTCTTTGTCATCGGCGGAGGCGGCAGCGGCATTCCCGTCTACCGCAAATTGCAGCGTATGGATATCCCCTTTGCCGCCGGTGTCCTGCCGGAAAATGACTTGGATCTGCCGGTGGCGTCCGCTCTGGCCACCGAGGTTATTCGGGAACGGGCCTTTGAGCCGGTCAGCGCCGAGGCTGTGCAGCGGGCCATGGAGGTACTCACAGAATGCCGATATCTGGTCTGCTGTACAGAGATCTTCGGAACGATGAACCGTGGCAACCGGCAGCTTCTGACCTTTGCCGAAAAACAAAACATGATTTTGCCTGTCGGGGAACTTGCCCGGCTATGGGACAAAACCAGTGCTCTCTAATCAATCGAGAGCACTGGTTTTTGCCTTTTGCCGTATTTTCTGTATACAGTCTGTCAAAATTTCCTCAAAGGGTTCCCCCGTCTCCTCCGGGCGGCGAATCACGATCAGCTTCGTCCCCGTGGCCTCGGCAGCCTGTACCTTCTCCGGAAATCCGCCGGGGATTCCGCCATCTTTCGTCACCAGCCATTTGATTTGATATTGCCGGATGACTGCCTCATTCAGTTCCCGGGAAAAGGGTCCCTGCATGGCGATGATGTTCCGGTGGGGAATGCCCAGCGTTTCACAGGCGGACAGACCCTCATGGGTGGGCAAAATTCTCGGATAGAGGCGGACGGGGTCGAGATTATGAAAACAGTTCAGTTCCTTTGTCCCGGTGGTCAGGAGGATATTCCCCTCTGTTTCTGACAGAAAGGCCGATGCTTCGGCTGCATTTTCAGCCAGAATGCCCTCTCCATCTGTCCATCCGCTCCCACGGCGCATCAGTCTGCGGTACTCCACTCCTGTCTCCCCGCAGATCTTTCGCAGGTCCCTTGTCACCTGCACGGCATAGGGATGAGTTGCGTCCACGCAGAGATCTGCGTTAGAAAGCAGTTCCCGCATGCCCTCCGCTGCCAGACGCCCGGTCAGGGTGGTAATGCCCGGCCGCTGCCCCTGCTCCTCGTTTCCGTACTCTGTGGCGACGCTGACAATGACCTCCGCCCCCTGGTCCGCCAAGCGGTAGGAGAGCTCCCGTCCCTCTGTGGTGCCGCTAAAAATCACGATCTTCATTTTCGATACCCTCTCGGCGTCACCATCCGATCTCCGATCCGCTCCGTCTGAGATGAGCCGATAAACACGGTGGTAAACATATCCGCCCCGGTGTCCCGCAGCTCCCGAAGGGTCGTGATGCTCCAACTCTGGGATGCCCGCCCGATATTCCGGGTCATGCCGCATACGGTGTCACCGGCCTTCGTCCGCAGCAGAATGTCACAGGCCTTTTGCAGGTAGTCTCTCCTATGTTTCGAGGCGGGGTTATACAGGCAGATAGCGAAGTCTCCCTCCGCCGCAGAGACGAGCCGTTTTTCAATGACTTCCCATGGGGTAAGCAGGTCGGACAGGGAGATGACGCAGAAGTCGTGGCCCAGCGGCGCACCCAGCAGCGCACCGCCGGAGAGCGCTGCCGTGATGCCCGGCACCACAACGATCTCCACATCGGGATAGTCCTTCGCCAGCTGCAAAACAGGGCTCGCCATGCCGTATACTCCGGCGTCGCCGCTGCAAACCAAAGCGACTGTGCGTCCGCTCTGCGCCGTCTCCAGCGCCCAGCGGCAGCGCTCCATTTCGCCCTTCATGGGGGTCTGATAGGTCTCTTTGTCCGGATAGAGGGGCGACACCAGCGCCACATACAGGGTATAGCCGCAGAGTACCTCCGCAGCCTCCAGTGCAGCCCGTGCCTCTCCGGTCAGGTATGCGCTGTCACCGGGGCCAATCCCAACTACATACAGCTTTGCCATTTTTACCAGCTCCAATCCAGCTCCCGCATACGGCAGGCTGCCGCCAGCGTGACGCCGTTTTCCGCAAATTTCCGCTCTGTCAACTCGCCCTGCCCCGAACGCACGGCGCTCCGCTCGCAGACGTTGTCCACGCCTACGGCTTGTTCCACAAAGGGAGACGGGGTGAATTCTCCCGGCACCTCGCTGAGCTGTTCGGCGGAATAGAAGTCGGTCTCCCAGCCGTGCCGGCCGCAGAAGGTCAGCAGTCCCGCCTCCTCCGCCTTGCAGTCAATGGAGGCTGTCCGGTAAATGGCGGAGCGAAGAATGCGACGTTGGTCGCAGAAACGGACGAACACCGTCTCCAGCTCCTCCGCCGTAATACCTCGGCGGCAGCCGATGCCCAGCGTCAGGATCTGCGGCACAAGGCACAGTCCGGCGGTATTATGGGGACGCACATCCACAATGACGTCCGCTGTCTCTGCGTTCTCTGTCAGCTCCACCCCGGTGGGCGGCTCGCCCTGAATCGAAAACAGGGAATATACGGTCACCTGCTCACCCGCAAGCCGTTTTGCGGAGACATTCTTGATCCGCTCCGGCTGAAGCACCCCAAGATTCTGCCGTCTCGCCCAGTTGTCCACGGCAAACACACCGTTCACGTCCGTGGCAGTGGTGATGACGGCTGTCCCGCCGCAGAGGGCGGCGATCTCTCGGGCAAGGGCATTGGCACCTCCCAAATGACCGGACACCAGCGGGATGACAAAGCGCCCTCCCTCGTCCAGCGATACAATGGCAGGATCCTCCGCTTTGCTTTTCAAATAAGGCGCAACCGCCCGCACAGCGATCCCGGTGGCGCCCACAAAGACGATGGCCCGACAGCTTCGGAACCGCTCCTCCGTCCAAGCGATCAGGGAAAAGTCGTGCGCTCCATGGGCGCTGGTAAGGTCGCCGCCCAATTGACCCTGGAGCAGCTTCGCCAGTCTCTCTCCCCGTCCGGTAAATGAGAGAATGGCAATTCCTTCTTTTGCCACCGGAATCACCCCTTTACGATCACGAGGGTAAAGTACCCCTCACTGCCGTCCGACTCATATGCTGACAGATCGGCATACAGCGCTTGATCGGGAAGGCCGCAGTTCTTGATCAGCATCGCCTTGTCCAAAAGCGCCCGCTCCCCCAGTGCCTGCAGCACCTCTGGCAGATGCCGCCCGGACTTCATCAGCACACGGGTTCCGGGGAGGGACAGCGCCTCGCCCAGTTCCTCCTGTCCGGAGATGATATGGATGGGTTGATTCCCCTCTGTCAGGCTGACGCCCAATTCGCCGGCAGCGGCGCAGAAGCTGGGGACACCGGAGATCAGGACAGTCTCATACCCCCGCTCCCGCAAAAGCTCCATCAAGTAGGGGCAGGTGGCGTAGATGGACACGTCCCCCAGATTCACCATTGCCACGTCGGCTCCGGCCTCCAGATATGTCGCCACGGCCTCCGCCGCCGCGCGGTACTCCGCCCTTCGCTGTTCCGGTTCCTTCGTCATAGAGAGGCGCAGGGGGAGTACCGTCTTTTCCGCCATATTCACATTGGCGGAGGCGATCTCCAGCGCCAGCATACGCCCCTTAATTGTAGCGGGAGCCGCAATGACCTGACATTGGCGCAGGATACGCACCGCCTTGAGCGTCATGTGCTCCGGGTCGCCGGGGCCTACGCTGACGCCGTAAAACATGCCTTTTTTCATTGCGCACTCCATTCCCGCAGCAGCGTCTCCCCGGCTTCGGACTGACCCAGCAGGCCATATTCGTTGGAAAATACCACCACGCCGACCCGCATCGCCCCGGCAGCACGCCGATCCAAATGACGCTGCATGGCATCAATGAGGCTTTTCATCACCGGCTGACGCAGGCCATTTTCATCCAAAACGGCAATGCAGCCGTCCGTCGTCACCTGCTCCATCAGTTTTCGGCAGACCTCCTGTCCCGCCCCGCAGAGGGCGGCATAGGCGCAGAACAGCTCTCTCCGGCAGTCCGCCATTTTGGAGTGCATATTCATGATCCCGCCCGCCAGCTTGACCAGCTTTCCGATATGTCCCACAATCAATACACACGGAAAGCCCTCCATCGCTGCAATATCCAGAGCATCTCCCAAATAATTGGAGTATTTCACGCACGGGAGCCGGGGCAGGTCAGGGGACATTTCCTGAATAAACTGTATTCCGTAATTCCCCGGCGTCAACAGCAGGCCGGAGCGGTCTCCCAACGCAGCCTGGTGGAGTTCTACCGCAATCGTATCCACAATCGCCTGTTCGCTCATCGGCTCCACAATGCCGGAGGTGCCAAGGATGGAGATACCGCCCTCAATGCCCAATATGGGGTTGAAGGTCTTGGCCGCCACCTCGGCGCCGCCCGGCACGGAAATCGTCACCGCAAGGCCGCCGGAATATCCCGTCTCTGCGCAGACGCTCTCCACAGTTGCGGCGATCATCTGCCTCGGCACCGTATTGATGGCGGCGGCTCCCACGGGCTGGTTCAGACCAGCCTTCGTGACCCGGCCCACGCCCGCCCCGCCGTCGATGGAAATACCGTGTTCGGTCAGCCTGACCTCGGCGGAGATCAGCAGTCCGTCCGTCACATCCGGGTCATCTCCACTGTCCTTTTGTACGGCGCAGCTTGCAGCGTTCTCTCCCCGTTTGCAGTCCGCAAGAGCCACCTCCACAGTGATCCCCTTCGGCGTGCAGAGTCTTACCGTCTCCGGCGTCTCACCGGCCAGCAGCATGGTCGCCGCCCCCGCCGCCGCTAGGGCAGCGCAGGTGCCTGTGGTATAGCCGCAGCGCAGCAGTTTTGTGCCGCTTCGGATGTAATGTTCAAAGGCCATTATGCTTTCTCCTCCGACTTCCGCTTTGCCAGCTCTGCCAGCTCCGGATAGCGGCGAAGCACTGCGGAATAATTCTCCCGTTTGTGGGGAAAATTACAGTTTTCGCAGCTTTTGATGCCGTTTTCCAGATAGATAAACCCTCCGCCACAGCGCTCCCCCAGTGCGTAGAGCGGGCAGTAGCAGAACAGACAGTTAAAGTCCTCCTCCGGGACGCCGGTATGGCAGGGGAAGAATTCACACGCTCGGTTTTGAAAAAAAGCATAGCGCTTGGTCTGCTCATCATCCTGCATTCGTAACCTCTCCCCTCTGCCCGTCAATGCCAGCCCCGCTCGGCGGGATCCAGCATATCGGACGCCGTATACAAAAGCGCATTACACACAGCCGCCGCCACAGTGCTGCCTCCCTTGCGTCCCATGGCCACAATGGCGGGAACGTCATATCGGGAGCAGACAGAGAACAGTCGCTCCTTGCTCTCTATCACATTGACAAATCCCACAGGCACGCCGACCACCAGGGACGGACGAAGGCCGCTTTCGATCAAATCCGCAATTTTCAACAGCGCAGTGGGGGCGTTCCCGGAGGCCAGCACCGCCCGAGGGTAATGCTCGGCGGCATATTCCATGGCGGCCACCGCACGGGTGGTGCCGCCCTTTTTGGCCTTTTCCGCAATCAGAGGCTCCGCCATAAAGCAGTGCACCTCACCGCCCAACCGTTCCAGACTCAGCCGGCTGATACCCGCCTTTGCCATATTGGTGTCGGTGACAATATGCGCTCCCCTCCCCAGGGCGGCAGCGCCCCGCTCCACAGCGTCCGGTGTAAAGCGCAGTTTTTCCGCATAGTCAAAATCCGCCGTCGTGTGGATCACCCGACGGATCACAGCAGCGTTGCACGGTTCCAACTCAATGCCCCGCTGCGTCAGTTCACGGGCAATGATTTCCATGCTGGTGCGCTCAATATCGGCAGGCAAGCTATGCTTTGTCATGTTCAAACTCCTCCATCGCCCGGTAGATCTGCTCCATATCAAGGCTTTTCCGCAGGTTGTCAGCCAGCAGGTCGTACTGCCGCTGCCGGTATGCCGTCCGGGACTCCATGTTCAAGTCCCCCAGTTTCAGCCCCTTGCGCCCGGCGAGGTATTCCGCCAGACGTTTCGTCAGCTCTCCGGTATCGAACAGCCCGTGGAGATAGGTGCCGAACACAGTGCCCTGCACTGCCCCGTCTGCCGTCCCGTCTGCAAAGACGCAGAAGGGCTCTGCTCCAGCTCTGTCCGTCTCGCCCATGTGAATTTCATATCCTTCCAGTCGGACGCCGGAAAAGGGCTGCGCCGCGGAAATCGCCTGCACTCTGGTGCGCGTCTTTTGGGCGGTAAACACTGTCTTACACGGGAGCAATCCCATGCCCCGCACCTCACCGGCCCGTTCGATGCCCTCCGGATCGGACAGCAACCGACCCAGCATCTGGTAGCCGCCGCAGATGCCGAAAATGGGGACTTCTTTGGAGGCCAGCGCCAGAATCGCCGCTTCCAAACCGCTCTGACGGAGCCACAGCAGATCTGAGACGGTGCTCTTTGTCCCCGGCAGGATCACCAGATCCGGCCTCCCCAGTTTTTCGGCGCCGTCTACATAGCGCACGCCGATGGCAGGGTGCTCCTCCAGGGGCGGAAAATCGGTAAAGTTGGAAATGTGGGGCAAACGGATGACTGCCACATCCAGCGGGCGCACTGTGTCGGTTTGACTCAGACAGGGAGCCAGACTGTCCTCGTCGTCAATATCCACATGCAGATAGGGCACTACACCCAGCACCGGCACGTGGGTCAACGCTTCGATCTGCACAAGGCCGGGACGCAGCAGCTCCACATCCCCACGAAACTTGTTGATGACAGTGCCCACCACCCGCCGCCGCTCCTCCGGCCGCAGAAGCGCCACTGTTCCGTACAACTGCGCAAATACGCCCCCTCGGTCTATGTCACCCACCAAAATCACCGGCGCATCCACCAGCTCCGCCAGCCCCATATTGACAATGTCGTCCTGACGGAGGTTGATCTCCGCCGGAGAGCCGGCGCCCTCGATGACGATAATGTCATTTTCTTCGGCAAGGCTGCGATAGGCACGCAGGATGTCCGGGATCAGGTCTTTCTTCATTTTGAAGTAGTTGGCGGCACAGTACTCGCCCCGCACCTCTCCGTTCACGACGAGCTGGCTGCCCGTATCGCTGGAGGGCTTGAGCAGGATGGGATTCATCCGAACATCACAGTCAAGACCGGCAGCCTCGGCCTGAACAACCTGCGCCCTGCCCATCTCCAGTCCGTCCCGTGTGATATAGCTGTTGAGGGCCATATTCTGACTTTTGAACGGCGCAACCCGCCAGCCGTCCTGCAGAAAGATGCGGCAGAGCGCCGTCACCAGCAGACTCTTTCCCGCGCCGGACATGGTGCCCTGTACCATGATACACTTTGCCATTTTACAACACCTCTCTCAGCGTTTTCAGCAGCATACCGTTTTCTTCCGCTGTCCGCACTGCCGTCCGATACCACCCGGGTCCAAGCCCCTTGTAGTTTCCGCAGTCCCGCAGCAAAATGCCCCTCTCCCGCAGCTTTCGGCCGAGCAGCTCGTCCTCATGGTAGAATAAAAGATAGTTTGCCTCCCCGGGCACAACTTTGCAGCCCAGCTCGGCAAGCGCTGTTTTCAGCCGGGGGCGCTGCTCCTGCATCAGGCAGTGCAGTCTGTCATCATAGTCCCGTTCCCCAAGGGCAGCCAGACCCGCCGCCTGTGCCGGAGTGGACACCGGCCAAGGCTGACCGCAGCGCTGAAGTGCTTCTGCCACCGTTTTGCTGCCGCAGAGGGCGTACCCAAGGCGCAGCCCCGCCATGGCAAACCATTTCGTAAACGCCTTGAGGATGACCAGGTTGGGATATCTGTCCAGTTCACTGACCAGCGTATACTCTGACGGTTTGTCCAGAAAATCCGCAAAACATTCGTCCACCATCACCAGTGTCCCCTGCTCTGCACAGGCCCTCAGGATACGGCGCAGCAGCTCCGGCTCTGTCCTGCGCCCGGTGGGGTTGTTCGGCTCACATAGGACCAGCATATCCAGTTCCGGTGTAATCAGCGCAAGAATCTCCGGAGTGACATCAAAGCAGTTTACCTCCCGGAGGTAAAAATGGATCGTCTCACAATTCACTGTCTCCAGCGCCCGCTCGTACTCCGAAAAGGTGGGTGCAGTGATCAGCGCCTTACAGGGGTGCTTTGCCAGCACCAGGCGGTAGATCAAATCCGCTGCCCCGTTGCCGCAGACGATGCGCTCCGCCCCCACGCCGTACCGCTGCGCCAGTGCATGACGAAGTGTCCGGCAAAGGGGGTCGGGATATCGGTCGGCAAGCGTCAGCGCTTCCGCTGCCGCCTGCCTCACGCCCTCCGGCAGGCCAAGGGGACTGATGCTGGCAGAAAAATCCAGGGGCATGGCTCCGTATTCTCTTTCGTATCCGGCCCAGTCGCCGCCATGGATAAGTTGCATGAAAAGTTCCTCTTAAATCATCAGAATCAATGCTCTTCGCAGGGCACATAGCAGCAGGAGACTCAGCCCGCTCCCAATGTACATCATTCGGCAGGCACGGCAAATGTCCGACCTTTCAACGGTTCGGTCGTTGTCACCGATGATGGGCTTTTCCACGAAAATCCCAAAGTAGGTTGCACCGCCGCCCAGCTGCACCCCCAGCGCTCCGGCCATGGCCGCCTCACACTGGGCGGAGTTGGGGCTGGAATGGTTTCTGCGGTCTCTGCGCCAAATGCGGAAGGCTCTCTTCGCATTTTGTCCCGACAGCTTCGCTGCTGCGATGAGCAGCAGTGCCGCAACACGGGAGGGGATAAAATTCGCCCCGTCGTCCAGCCGGGCGGCCGCCCGGCCAAACCAGAGATAGCGCTCATTTTTGTAGCCCACCATGCTGTCCATGGTGTTGACCGCCTTGTACGTCAGCGCCAGAGGAGCGCCGCCCAGCAGCATATACAGCATAGGCGCAACCACGCCGTCGGAGAAGTTCTCCGCAACCGTCTCCACCGCCGCCTTTGTGACGCCCTCCGCCGTCAGCGCATCAGTGTCCCGTCCGACGATTCGGGAAACAGCCTTACGGGCGTCCTCCAGTGTACCGTCGCTTAGCTTGTAAGACACATTCATGCTCTCGTCCTTCAGGTTTTTTACCGCCAGCGCCTGCCAGCACCAGATCACCTGCAGAACGAAGGCCGCAGGGGAACAAATCCGGTTCAGTCCCCACAGCAGGGCGCAGCAGACTGCCAGCGTCCCCAAGGGCATCACAGCCGCCAGAACAATCCCTGCCAGTCTCTGCCCTCTCTCGCTTTCAGGGAACCATCTGCGCAGCCGCCGTTCCAGTGCGCTGATGCACCGCCCAATGAGCACCACCGGGTGGATGGGCGTCAATATCGCCGGGTCACCCACAAGCAGATCCAGCGCAAAGCCGCCGAGTGCGGCAAATAATATGGTCATATCAACGCTCCCTCGTAAAGGTGACTTCTCTTACCAAATCCAGTTTTTTCGGCCAATGGGCGGTATCCAGCACATAGCCCGCTCCGGGCTTTGCGTTCCACTGCCAATAGTCCCCCCTTGGAAATGCCCAGCGTTCCATCACCGCCATTTGTGTCCCGCCGTGGGCTATCATAACAAGCAGGCTCTCTCCCGTTCCAAGCGCCTCCTCCACCAGATCCCGGAAGGTGGCGCAGGTGCGCTCAAAAAATGCGCTGCGGCTCTCTCCTCCGGGACATCTGCCGGTACAGCCGCCGTCTACCCAATTTCGGTAGTCCCGGTCATGCTCCATCTCCAGGTAGCTGCGTCCCTCAAAGCTGCCAAAGTGCATCTCCCGCAGGCCGTGTACGGAAACCTGCTCCGCCGTGGGGAACAGGATCTCCGCCGTCTCCGACGCACGGCGCAGCGGAGAGACATAGACCCGCCGGGGAGAAAAATCCGCCTGTTGCAACGCCGCCCGGCCGTGGTCGGAGAGAGGCGTATCCAGCGCGCCCTGATAGCGTTTTTCCGCATTGCACCGGGTCTCACCGTGGCGAATCAGGTAAATCAGCACGGCCAATCCCCCTTCAGGAGCTGGGGCAGGCCGCAACAGACCCGAATGACCGTGTCCGCCCGCTCCGCCAGCAGGCAGGAAAGCCGTCCGGCAGCCTCCCGCCGCGCCCGCTGCTCCGGGTCGATGGGCACCACCCCGCCGCCGATCTCGGTGGCGATGACGATATCATTCTGCGCCAGTTCAGCGGCCAGCGCTTCCGGACGATCCGTCTCCGCCTGCTCCTGCACATCCCATACGGCGATCCCGGCAAAGGTCTCCTCATCCAGCCCCAGTGCGCTTCTGATATAGTCCCTTTTCCCTGCAAACAGGGGGCCTGTAACAAAAATCATAATAATGCCTCCACATATTCGGCAAATACCAACGCTCCCAACATCCACAGCTCCGCTGTCTGTAAAAACCAGCCGGCTAAATCGCCGGAGAGGCCGCCAAACTGCGTCCGGGCCATGTGCCTGTAATACAAGAACGCCAAAACGGCGGCAGCCGCCATCGTCCATCCGCCGCAGAAGCTGATAGCAATACAGAGGAATGCGGCGCAGACGGTCAGAATTGTTCTGACCCGCCTTCTGTCCGCCGCCTCGGCAAAGCTGCGGGCAAGGCCGCTGCCCTGCGCCAGAGGAAAGGCAGTCAGCGCCAACGCCGACAGCGTGCGGGAGAGGCAAAACGCACACAGAATCGCCCCTCCCCGATAGCCCGGCAGCGCCGTCCAGAGAGCAAAAGCTGCCACGAAATAGACGCACAGCCGGATGGCTGCAAAGGCGCCCAGATGGGGATCCTTCAAGATCTCGCGCTTCCGGGATGGCTCGGCGTGGCTTGCAAGGGCATCACAGGTGTCTGCGTAGCCATCCAGATGGATGCCGCCGGTGAGCAGCACAGGAATCAGGCACAGTCCCGCCCCCCGCAGCTCCACCGGAAGTGCCAGAATGCCGCAAAGCCTGACCCAGAGCCAGCAGACGCCGCCAATCACGGCTCCCACCAGTGGAAATGCGCAGAGGCTGTAGCGCATATTTCGGCTGTTCCACTCGATCTGGGGCATAGGGAGAGCGGAGAACATGGAAAAGGCCACGATAATCGTCTGCAATGCGGTCATGGGATCTCCCCCTTTAGGACATTTGGGATGCCGCAGACAATTTCCGCCACAGTGTCCGCTTCGGCTGCAAGGGTGTTGTTGATACGGGCAAGCGTCCGGAGAAAGGCAAGTGTGTCCCCCTCGTAGTCCGTCCCGCCGGAGAACACCTCGTTGGTCACGACAGTGAGGTGTGCCGCGCGCCGCAGCACCGCCTCCACCCCCTGCAAAGCCGCATACCCTCCCCTGCCGTCTGGGCTGTACAGCTCGTTTGCAATGAGGTTGGACAGATCCTCCAAAAGCACATTTCTCTTTTCCGGTATAGTCAGACCGGCGAGATCGGTATAACGCTCCAGCGTGGCAAAGCCCTTGCCGGAACGCATGGCACGATGCCGCTCGATTCTCCTGCGGCACTCCTCATCAAAGGGCTGCATGGTTGCGATATATACCCGGTCGCCCGGCAGAGACTGTACCAGTCTCTCGGCAAAGGCGCTTTTTCCACTGCCTGCGCCGCCGATAATCAGTGTAAACATGACAATTTTCTCAGTTCTGGGGCGTATAGGCCCGGATGCCCAGCCGGTCAAAGGTCTGCCCGCTGTGGTAGACGGAAAGCGCCATATCCAAAAGGGGCAGGAGGGCAACAGCACCGCTGCCCTCTCCCAGGTGCAGCTCCGCCGTAAGCAGCGGCTTTAAATCAAGGGCGTCCAGCAGCAGAAATCCCGCAGGCTCGGATGACACATGGCTGGGAAGCAATGCCCCTCTCGCTTCAGGGCAGAGACGAACGGCACACAAAGCCGCGGCGGCGCTGATCACCCCGTCGATGACGACAGGCACATGAGAGGACGCGCCCCCCAGAAAGGCGCCGCACATGGCGGCAAGCTCCAGTCCGCCCACCTTGCTCAGCACGTCGATGGGATCGTCCCCGTCCGGGGTGTTGACCGAGATCGCCCGTTTTATAGCGCTCACCTTCCGGGAGATGCCGGCGTCGGACAGTCCGGCGCCTCTGCCCGTCACCCGCTCCGGGGCAACGCCCAGAAGAACAGAGGTCACGGCGCTGGCGGCGGTGGTATTGCCGATGCCCATCTCTCCCACGGCAATGATTTGCGTTCCCTCAGCCGCCAGCTCCCGTACCAGCTCCGCTCCGGTCAGAATGGCAGAGACGCACTCCTCCCTGTCCATGGCCGCTCTGGCCGTCATATCTTCGGTGCCGCTGCGAATGCGCCGTGGGATCACACCCGGCCTCTCCGATGCGTCCGCAATCCCCACATCTACGGGGATGACAGTGCAATTTGCCACCTTTGCCATGTGACAGACGGTACTCTCGCCTGCGGCCAACGCTCTCGCCACGGATGCCGTGACCTCGCTGCCGCACTGGGTGACGCCCTGCGCCACAACGCCGTGGTCAGCGCAGAATACCAGAAGGGCCCGCCTGTCCAATCGGACATCCGGGTCTCCGGTGATCCCGGCAATCCGGGTCACCGCCTCCTCCAGCCGTCCAAGGCTGCCCAGAGGCTTTGCAAGGCTGTCCCAGCGGAGGCGGGCCGCTGCCATCGCCTCGGCGTCCGGTCTATGTATTTCACAAAGCAGCTCTTCCAGATTCATTTCTCTGTTTTCCGTTCTTTATACTTGATACAGGCCGCCGCAAACCGCTCCGCCAACGGCAGCTCCCCGCCGAAGTGGAGGTGGGGAAAGGCGGCATACAAACGCTCCCCCGCAAAACCGCAGCGCCACTGTCTGCCGTCCGGCTTTTGGGACAGGAGGTCGGCTCCGTTCTCTGTGGAATCCCAGTAGTGGAACTCATGGGCAGGCAGACGCTCCCCCCGCTGAAGCAGCAGGGAGTCCGTCTCTGCGGATAGATACTGATATCCAAACCGTTGCAGACGCCCGGTGCGAAGGCCGTTCCCCGGCAGCACGCCGCACATGGGGTACGTCCGCCCGTTCTCGTCCTCCAACTGCTGTTGCAGGTACAGAAAACCGCCGCACTCCGCCACGGTGGGAAGTCCCTTCCCCACCGTCTCAGAGACGCTTTGCAACATGGTTTGATTTTCTGAGAGCTGCTTTGCGTACAGCTCGGGGTAGCCGCCTGCCAAGTACAGGCCGTCTGCTCCCTGCGGCAGGGTGGCATCGTGCAGAGGGCTGAAAAAGATCAGTTCCGCCCCGGCAGAGCGCAGCAGCTCCAGATTGTCCTCATAGAAAAAGCAGAACGCCTCGTCTCTGGCCACCGCAATGCGGCAGCGGCACGGAGAGATCCGCTCTGTCTGCCCGTGACCGCCATCCTCAGCTGCCAGCTCCAGCAGCGCATCCAGATCCACCGTGCGCTCCATCTGGTCGGCCAGAGCATCGAACCGAGCGCCGAAATCGTCGATCTCAGCCGCCGTCAGCAGTCCCAGATGGCGGCTCTCCAAACTCGCCTCTTTCATCGGCGGCAGATAGCCCAGCACGGGCAGCCCTGTCTCTCGCTCTAAAATCGGCTTTAGGTACGAGGCAAGGCCGCTCTTGCAGTCGGTGAGCAGCAAAGCAGCGATTTGGCTCTCCGGACGGAAGTCCAGCATGCCCCGCACCTGCGCCGCCAGTGTGATGCCTGTCCCCTTTGGACGCAGCACTAAAACGGCCGGGGTTTTCGTTCGGCGGGCAATGTCCCAGGCGCTGGCAGTCTCTGTGCCCGCCACACCGTCGTAAAAGCCCATGGCGCCCTCCAGGACAGCCACGTCCGCCTTTGTGCGGGCAAGCGTCGCCTGTACCCCCTCTGCCCCCTGCAAAAAGAGGTCCAGGTTGCGGCTGGGGATGCCCAACACCCGGGTGTGGAACATGGGGTCAATATAGTCCGGGCCGCATTTAAACGCCTGTACCTGTGACCCCCGGCGTTTCAGGGCGTTTAGCAGTGCGCAGGTGACCACCGTCTTGCCCGCCCCGCTGTGCATCGCCGTGAGCATCAGCCGCTTCATCTCTGAATCCCCGCAATGAGCCAGACCGGGTTCTGCGCCGTCATCAGATGCAGTCCCGCCGCAGAGCGGCTGCGGCTGACGGCGATCTGGGTCACGTCGATCTCATAGCCCAGTTCTTCCAGCGCTGTACAGGCGGCAGACAGGCTTTCCAACGCAATGGCCGCCACGCAGATCCGTGCCTTGGGATTTGCGTGATGCACTGCGCGCAGAATCCCTTCCATTTTGCCGCCGCTGCCGCCCACAAATACGGCATCCGGAGTGGGCAGATCTTTCAGCGCATCGGGAGCACTGCCCTCTTTAAGGCAGAGATTCCATGCGCCGAACTGAACTCTGTTGCGCTCCGCCAGTGCCAGTGCGGCCGCATTCCGCTCCACCGCCCAGACCTGCTTCGCCTGTAACGCAAGTTCCACGCTGACACTTCCTGTGCCTGCGCCAATATCCCAGCAAATATCATCCGGACGCACCGCCAGCTTTGCCAGTGCCGCCGCCCGAACCTCCTGCTTGGTCATGGGAATGCGTTCTGAG
Organism: Oscillospiraceae bacterium; assembly: GCA_902775105.1. GTDB lineage: Bacteria > Bacillota > Clostridia > Oscillospirales > Oscillospiraceae > Onthomonas. Next base: position 1,982 of record CACYLC010000007.1, on the reverse strand, counting down.
CGCTGAAACAGCTCGTCCGGCAGTCCCGGTGTGCGCTGAGCGAACCGGGGCGCTGCCTCTGCCAGCATAACGCTGAGAGGCGCAAAGCTCCCCTTCGCAAGTTCAGACGCCGTGCCTCGGGTAATGCGTTCGTCAGGACACATCAGATTTTCCCCCACCGCAACCGGCAGCCCGGCAAGTCCCGCCTTGGTGAGCTGTCGGCAGAGCTCTGCCGGCCCCATGCGTCCTCCGGTGAGAAAGAAGGCAGGCTTTTCGCCGCACACCGCCGCCACAGCGTCGCACTCCACTCCATGGGCAGAGCAAAGCGTCCAGTCCTGCCACGCCTGACCCAGACGGGCGGCGAACGCCTGAAGGCTGGAAATGCCGGGAAGCACCCGGGTCTCATAATCCGCCAGGGCAGGGAGCAAAAGGCGTGCGCCGGAATAAAAGCCGCTGTCGCCGCTGAGCAGCACGCAGACACGGTCACACTCTGCCGCCCGGATCAGACCTATGATCTCTTTGGCATAAACCGCCTCCGCCAGTCGACAGGTACCGGATAGCTCCTCTGTACGCAAGCTGTTCAGCAACCGCCGGGCCCCGATGACGAGCTGAGACTCATAGATTGCCACTCTCGCCTGCTCTGTCAGCGTTTCCGCTGTACCGCAGCCGGTTCCGATCAGCGTAATCTTCACTCGGATGCCTCCATTCCCTGTCGAAATTCCGTGGTAAAGTCCGGGGCGTACAGACGGCTTCTCTCGTATTCAGAATGCAGAAAATCCCCCACCAGCACCAGAGCAGTCTTTCGTATCTGATGGTTCCGACCTGTCTCCGCCAGCGTTCCCACGGTGCAGCGCAGTACCTGCTCCTCCGGCCACGTGGCCTTGTAAACCAGTGCAGCGGGGGTATTTTCGTGATACGCCCCTTTCAGCAGTTCTTTTTGCAGTCCCTCCAGCAGACCCGCCGAGAGAAACACCGTCATGGACGTCCCATGCGCAGCGAGCGCTGCAATGCTCTCCCGCTCCGGCACCGGCGTGCGGCCTGCCATACGGGTGATGATGACCGATTGGCTGACCCCCGGCAGGGTATATTCTGCCGAGGCCGCGGCAGCTGCGCCGCAGAAGCCGGAGACGCCCGGCGTAATATCGTAGGAGATGCCCATCTTCTCCAGTGCATCCATCTGCTCCCGAATCGCCCCGTAGACGCTGGGGTCTCCCGTATGGAGACGCACCGTTATCTCTCCCTGCCGCTCGGCGTCAGACATGACTGAGAGCACCTGCTCCAGCGTCATCTCGGCACTGTTATATACGGCGCACTCTGCCTTACACAGCTGCAACAGCTCCGGATTCACCAGGCTACCGGCGTAGATAACTGTGTCTGCTTTTTTCAAAAGCTCCGCACCACGCAGCGTAATCAGGTCAGGCGCTCCGGGGCCTGCTCCGACAAAATGGATCATGGCTTCTCCTCTTCTCCCGGCATCTGCAAGGCACCGTATCGAAAATGCGCCCTGTCAGGTCATGCCGAACCGCAAATACATCTGAAATCCGTTTTTGTGCATATGATTGCGGCTGTTGAATTGCCGCAATCATATTATAAACATATCAGGCCAATATGTAAAGGAAATGCTTTCAAAGACGTACTCATCAAACATTTCGAGACGTGATTAAAGACAATATCCAGCTTCAGACCGGTGCCCCGCCGATCTGCCTGGTCAACCGGCTCCTCTACGTCCTCCATCGTTGTTTGTCCTCCTTTTGGTGTTCCTCCTGCAGTTGCCAAACCGTGTGACTATTCTAACACCAAAAGGAGCTTTTTGTCCTGTTGTATCGCTTTAAGCCCTTTTGAAGCACCCATGCCTAGCGTGGGGTTTTCGAGATACAACAACCCCCGGCTGAGCCGGGGGTTGTTTCAGCCTGTCAAAGAACCCCCTATTTTGCCATGGCAAAATAGGGGGTTCTAGTCTGAAGTGGAGCAAAAATTGCCGAGAAATATGAGAAAAAGGAGTT
>CACYLC010000006.1 GCA_902775105.1 Oscillospiraceae bacterium | reverse complement strand
GATCTCCGCATCTGTGATCTCCCGTATTTCCAGATTTGGGAACACCTCGCCGCCGCTGCCGGTGGCCTCGCCCAAATATTCATGCCGGTATGCCTGTTCGTTGATCGTCTTGAGCCGTTCCGCCTCCAGTATAAAGCTCTCGCCCAGCCAGTCGGGCGGTATGTCTAAATAGCTGGTGTGCAGTGTGACCGCTCGTGGGTCTGGTCGGGCTACGAATGTATTTGCCCAATTTGTCCGGGATAACGGCGGGTTGAATGACCGAAAGACGGTAAACGCTCCGCCGCCTCTCAGAACTGATTGCAGGACATTCCGGGCAAAGTTTTCACCGGGCAATTCCGCAAACTCCTCCAACCAGACAAAACGAAACGTGCCACGGCGGGGCTTAATGCTCTTTAACTTTGCGGGATCGTCAAGCCCCCGAAAGACGATTTGCGCCCCCGTTGGCAGATAGGTGAAGTTCATCGGAGAGACAGAACCCCTCCAAAGGTGGCCGACATTCAAAACGTCAATCGCCCACGCAATTTGAGAGAAAACAGACTCCCGTAACGTGCTTGCAAAGCGCCGGAATACAATGGCATTTGTAAGGCCGAGCGGGTCAGACATATCCGCCCAAAATATCAGCGTGTAACGGGAGATAGACCGCCGCTATATGGTCGGTGACAGAAACGCCGTTTGCGGTCTCCTGCGCCGTTTTACGGCGTTCGCTGTCCCGTTCCAATGCGGCTAGCCGTCGTTGCACCTCAGTCATTTTGCCGTGCCTCCAGCGCATCAAGGCGGGACAGAATATCGGTCTGTTCCGTCAGCTTCATGCCGTTGCGGATAATGGCCTCCGCCGCATTTAGCCGGACTTGTGGTGCGTTTGCATTTTCGCCCATAATGCCCGCCACGACGGCCACGGCCTCAGTCATTCGCCCCTGTGCGGCGACGGTGGCCGCCTCCACATCCGGGTGTAAAGCTGTCGCTCAGATAGTCCGACCTCCGCCGCCGCTGCTCTGTTGGTGGAGCAGGAAAGCAGCGCCGCAATGATCTTCTCGTCGGTTGCTCTCAAAGTAAAAACCCCCTCTCTGTGTGAGATTTCATTGATATTTACTGAAAACCCGTCCGCCGCCGTCCACGAAACAAGCGAAAAGTGTCTGTACTTTGTCTCTCCCGTTGAAGCCATAAAGACGCCGCTATTTTTCCGTATTCGATGGCAATATATAGTATATCTGTGCCAATTTGGCATAGCCGAATTAGATTTCCAACCGAAGCAAAATTCGTAATCGCTTGGCGTGCGGGTATTGCGCCCGGAACCCGTACTTTTTGAAACACTGCGCCGGAAACGTAAACTGCCGCCGTCCGCCGCTCTCCATAGCTCCAGCAGCTTCGATTCGTCCCCGGCTTTGATCTGCATTACCAATTCCTCATTGCTTGCCATTGCCTCCCGGCCTCCCCCGTGGTAGAATAAATTGACTCGTTACCACGGAGGGGAGCTGCTGAAAGGCGGCTCTTTTCATTTGCGACTGCTCATATCCATACATTACAAGCCTCTTTGCTTCGGCCTTTCTCTGCTCAAAATCTGAGTCGTCAAATGCGGGCGGGCCGTTGTTCTCCCTCTCCCTCCCCCTCCCAGACTCTCCCGCTCCCGTTCCTGTTCCCAACAACGTCGCCGTTGGGGTTCCTGCTGCGGCTGCTTTTGCAGTTGGGGTTGCAGTTGGATACGGATGATTATGTCTGTTATCGGGCGATATCGGGTGATGTTTCCACTCATCAAACGATAACGGCTCGTGTCCGTTGCGCCTTGCTTCTCGACAATAAACGGCATACTGCTTTTGAGTGACAGTTTCCCCATACCGTTCATTGTCCCGGTCAATCTTTGGTCGAAGCATCTCGAACACCATTTGAACAATGGCATCGCCTTTGAAATCAGGAGCCAATCCAGACTCTGCATAGTCGAGCATTGCGATAAACAGCGCCCCGACTTGCTCAATTTTTAACAGTTTCATTGCGGGTCTCAGGTCATCAAAGTAAACTATCACTCCCGGCCTATTTGCCACGATCTACACCATCCTCATGAAAAAGGCATTGCTGCCCCTGCTGGTGGTCAAGCGTCCGTTGCATTGCCTCAGTCGCTTTGATCTGTGTCCTCTCACGACTGCGCCGCCGTTTTAAATAACGCTCCAGCTCTCCAGGAGTAGCAGGAATATAAAATCCTTGCCCCGTGGCGCAAATGGGAACACCTCGCCGTCTCTCCCACTCGATCTGTTTTGTGAGTGCTCTGGTATCTGATAGGCCCGCACGTATAACAAGTTCTTTGACTGTCACGGCATTGGTTTCTCCGATCGGAAGTAAGGCGGTCAACCAATCACGCTTTGTCATCAACGATCTTTCCATTGGCAATCTCGCTTTCCCGGTGTAACAGCTCTATGAAAGCTGCAACATCACAATAGAAACGGTTTCCCACATAATATCCGGGGGCCGTTCCTTTTTTTATCCTTCGTCTGATCTGTATTGCTGGAATCCCTGTCTCTTTCGCCATCTTGTTAGCGGTCATGAACTGCGCTGTCATATTGGTTCAGTCCTTTCTTGTGTGATGAGTACATTATATCCTAAACGGAAATTATTTACAATATATTGTATTTTCTTATTGACATAAATAAATTTATATAATATGATAAATTCAGTTACAAAATATTGCAAGATAAAGCAACGTATTATTGAAGGAGGATATTTAAATGTCAATTGACGTAAAACATGTAGGAGAGAGACTTAAAGCAGCCAGAGAGGCGAAAAGATTAAAGCAGAAGGATGTTGCTGCCAAAATCAACGAAACAGAACCAATGTCGGCACCTTTGCTGTCCAAGTATGAAAATGGCGGTGCTTTAGTTCCCTTGGAGAAACTAGTTGCCTTAGCCGATCTGTATGAAGTGAGCTTAGATGAACTGATTGGAAGGGATGTATGTGCCACAAATCAGGCAGCGCCGAAAGAACTTACACTAGCTGATGCAGCAAGGATAATTTGTCAATTATTAGATTATGCGGATGCAATATACAAAACGCCTTCGTATCCGCAAGATAGTTTTGTTGGTGCCATTACGATTAAAAACAAAGCATTGAATAAATTTTTTGTAGATCGTTCTCGCTTGGTAGAACTGGTTCATTCAAAGACGATAGAGCATGATATGTTTAATGACTGGCAAGAACGGCAATTTCAAAAATTAGAGTTGTCTCATATTGATCCAATTATTGATTTGTTGGAGGTCAGCGATGATGTTCAACCACGAGAGCAGAATGACGGCGCAACTACCGATATAGGAGGTGGCACCCATGGCCAGCATCACCAAGAGGGGCAAATCCTACCGCTTTAAGGTCTCGGCCGGGTATGACGCAGGGGGAAGCCAGATCGTAAAGACAATGACATGGACGCCCCCGGCCAATATGACAACAAAGAGGGCAGAGAAAGAAGCTCAGCACCAAGCAGCCCTGTTTGAGGAGCGGATCAGAAAAGGCCAATATGTAGACGAACAGCGGGTGAAGTTCCAAACATTTGTAGAAACCAGATGGTTCCCCAATTATGCAGATGTCCGCCTGCGTCCCCGTACAGTTGCCGGCTATCATGATCTCATGCAGAGGGTCTACCCTGAAATTGGGCATCTATACCTTGACCAAATACGGCCCGCCCATCTGGTCACACTCTACCGCAAGTTAAGCACGACACAGAAACAGATCACATATCACGCCAAAGACGATATGAAGCAGCTATTGAAGAAAAAAGGCTACTCTGTCACGTCCTTTGCCTCTCATGCCGGCATCTCACGCACAGCGCAATATCTCCCGGGACAGGGTGTTTTTACGGACGAGACAAAGAACCGCTCGTCTAACCGTGTTATCTCTATCTCAAATACGGTTGTAAACTCCCTGCGTGAGTTGAAAGTCTGGCAGGCGGAGCAACGGCTGAAGTTGGGAAAGCTCTGGAAGAACAAAGGCGGCAATGTTTTTGTGCTGGATGATGGTACACCGATTCAGTCGAACACCCTCTCACGGTGGTTCCACAATTTCATAGCCAAGACAGACCTTCCGCAAATCCACCTTCATAGCCTCCGGCATACCTGCGCCACGTTGAGTATAACAAACGGTGTTTCGGTTAATGTGGTCGCCGGTCAGTTGGGCCACGCAACCCCGGAAACAACAACACGGATTTACACCCACAGCATACAGGCAGCGCAGGCCGCCGCCGCTGATTTGATTGACGATCTTCTGACCCCTCCCAAGAAGGAGACAAAGGCAGTAAAATAAGAAACTCCCGGACACGTCCTGATGGAATCGTGAACCGGGAGTTTCTTCGATTTTCGAGGCAATAAAGACCAAATAATGACCAAATCCAGATTACCAGAAATTTACTGCAATCTTTTAAAAGAAAAACCGCTTGTTTTTTTACGAAAACAAGCAGTTTTTGCAAGCTGATGGTCAGAATCGAACTGACAACCTTCTCATTACGAGTGAGATGCTCTGCCATTGAGCCACATCAGCGTAAGAAATAAGCATGAATAGTCTAGCACTTTTTCCGACTCCCGTCAATCCCTTTTTGGAATTTCGGATGGCAGCATTTTCCACGTTAATTTTGTTCATAGCTTGTTGATGGAGCAATATGGAGTTTGATAGTATAAAATCCAACTATCCATGGTAGTCAGATCGTCCCGTACGTGTCCTTGATGCTTCTTGCAGCTGCCGTGCTCAGCGCTCTGCTTGCGGCAGGCAAATGCAGATATTCAGGGAAGAGAAAAAAGTAACGAAAGAAGAGGCAGCGCCAGCCGCTGAGCAAGGCGGAGCTTACCGGAACGTGGCGAAATTGCGGAAAGCGACCTCCGAACGGAAGGCAGTCTCCGGAGGAGTACTGTGAACTAGCTGGCATTGTGATAAAACAAATCGGCAGAAAGGGGATGGGAAACTCTTTTTGCCGATTTTCGTTGTGGAAAGGAAACCGCCGGCTATGCCGGTGGATCAAACACATTCAGCCGGAGGTAAAGACCGCAGCAGCGGCAGTCCTGAATCAGTTTGCATGACAGCGTGGTGGAATTACAGCAGATTTTCCAGCGTCAGCTGTGCCGACTGGCTGAGATGCTCCAAAAGGGCGATAAGGCGACTGCTGGCGGCGGTGTAATCCGACGTATCCTCCCATTCGATGCGCTCCAGCAGCTCGTGAAAGTCGGTATAGACCTCGTCGGTGCAGTCGTGGGGCAGGACGATATAGAGGTAGGTGGACTGCTCGTCCCAGCATTGCCACGCCGAACGGGTGCGTGCTTCCGCATTCTCCCAGTCGCCGAACTCACCAGAGGCCTGTGCTTCCTCAAGCAGAGCGGTGACCCGGCTGCAGGTGTCGTTTAGCTGTGCGGTGTTCCAAAACCCCAGGCCGATCATCAGCGCAAGAAGGGTCAGGGAGATAATGAGCCGTTTCATGCCTTCTCCTCCTCCTTACGGGAAAAATAGACTCCGCCAGCCTCGTCCACTGTCAGCAGAAAGACCTCCTTGATGGAGTTTACGCCCTGACGGGCAAGTTCCTGTGCAAGCCAGCTTTGATCCAGCCCCCGTCGGATCAGATTTTCGGGGTAGAGCTGGCCGCCTGCAACAATGGTGAGGGGCAGCCCCGGCTCTTCCGGGTGCAGATCCAGCTGCTCTGGCGTCACAGCCTGCCGGTTGGCGTAGAGAATGGCGGAGACCCGGCCGCTGGTCTCCAAAATGGCGTATTTGACAGTGGAGAGGTCGGTGATCCCCTGTAACCGCAGCTCCTCCATCAGCTCGTCCGGGGTCATGCGGGTGCGGCTCAGCTCCTGCTGCATCAGCTGCCCCCGCTCTACAATAATACTGGGTCGGCCGCTGAGCAGCAGTCGGAATCGGAGAGAGTACATGGTGAGGACGGAGAGCGCCATGGTGATACACAGAAGTGTCACAATCGGCACCACGCCGAAGAGCAGCGGAATGCCGAAATCCTGCATGGGAACGGCGGCCAGATCGGACATGAGCATGGCCAGCACCAGCTCGGTAGGCTCCAACTCTCCTACCTGCTTTTTGCCCATCAGCCGGATGCCGACGATGATGAGCAGGTACAGAACAAAGGTTCGGGAAAAGGCGATGAGCATGGCGGCCTCCTTTCGCACAGCGGGGAAACAGGTTTTCTGTGCCGTCAAATGATTCTTGGTTATTGTGGAGGAGGAATGGAAAAATATACGGGAAAGTTTTGGTGGATGCGTAGAATTGAAAAGAAGCCCTTGTAAGAAAGGTCGAATTGTGATAAGATATGCACAATGCGAACAGGAGAGTAAACCGAACGTCAAGGAGACCCCTTGCGTGGGGGTTACTCTCTTTTTTTGAAAATGCGGGAATACTGCATTTGTGAGCGGAAAGGTGGACTTGATTCATGAAAGCAACTCTGATCCTGGAAAATGGCGCCATCTTTGAGGGAGAGAGCATCGGCAGTACCGAAGAAGTGGTCTGTGAAATGGTGTTCAACACCTCCATGGTGGGCTATCAGGAGATTTTGACCGACCCGTCCTATGCCGGGCAAGGCGTCGTGATGACGTACCCGTTGATCGGCAACTACGGCACCAACGACGAGGACGACGAGTCCGTCCACCCCTGGGCAGAGGCGCTGATCATCCGCCATCTGGCGCCCAGAGGCAGCAACTTCCGGTGCACCAGTACCTTAAATGACTACCTCATCCGCCACGGCATCACCGGCATTCAGGGCATTGACACCAGAGCGCTTACCCGGATTCTCCGCATTCAGGGCGTCATGAACGGCGTCATTACCTGCGACCCAAACTACGATTTGGACAAGCTGATTGCAAAGATGAAGGCATACCGGGTGGAGGGCACCGTCGAGCGGGTCACCACCGACAAGGTGCTCCACTTCGATGGCCCCGGCCACAGAGTCGCCATGTATGATTTCGGCGAGAAACGGAACATGGCAAAGCGTCTGGTCCACTACGGCTGCGACCTGACCATCTTCCCGGCCCACACTCCGGCAGACGAGGTGCTGGCCGGAAACTACGACGCCATCATGCTCTCCAACGGCCCCGGCGACCCGGCAGACTGCGTGGATATCATCCCTGAGATCCGCAAGCTCTACGAGTCCGGTCTCCCCGTCTTTGCCGTCTGCCTGGGACACCAGCTCATGGCATTGGCAACAGGCGCAAAGAGCCACAAGATGCGCTTCGGCCACCGGGGCGGCAACCATCCGGTCAAGGATTTGAAGCGGAACCGCTGCTTCATCACCAGCCAGAACCACGGCTATGTCATCGACAGCGATTCCATCGACCCTGCCGTTGCCGAGATCAGCCATGTTAACGTCAACGACGGCACGTTGGAAGGCCTGAGATACCTGCAAAAGCCGGTCTTTACCGTCCAGTTCCACCCGGAGGCGTCCCCCGGGCCGGTGGATACGGATTATCTGTTTGAGGAATTTATCGCACAAATCGACGAGTACAAGAAGGGAGTGATGAGCAATGCCTAAGGATTTGCGTATTAAAAAGGTACTGGTCATCGGCTCTGGCCCCATCGTCATCGGACAGGCCGCCGAATTTGACTACGCAGGCACCCAGGCCTGCCGCTCCCTGAAGGAGGAGGGCATGGAGGTGGTTCTGGTCAACTCCAACCCCGCCACCATTATGACCGACAAGGATGTGGCCGATCATGTCTATATCGAGCCGCTGAATACCTTCAGCTTGGTTTCCATCATCGAGCGGGAGCGCCCTGACGCCCTGCTCCCCACTCTGGGCGGACAGATCGGTCTGAACCTGGCCATGGCGCTCTACGAGGACGGTACGCTGGACAAGTACGGCGTCAAGCTCCTGGGCACCAGCGCCGACTCCATCCGCAAGGCGGAGGATCGCCAGGGCTTTAAGGACACCATGGAGGCCATCGGTCAGCCCTGCATCGTCTCCAAGGTGGTCAATACGGTGGAGGACGCCGTGGATTTCACCAACGAGATCGGCTACCCTGTCATTGTCCGACCCGCCTATACGCTGGGCGGCTCCGGCGGCGGCATCGCCTATGATGAGCATATGCTGCGGGAGATCTCCGACCGTGGCCTGAACCTCTCCCGTGTCCATGAGGTGCTGATCGAGCGCTGCATCTCCGGCTGGAAGGAAATCGAGTTTGAGGTCATGCGGGATTCCGCCGGAAACGTCATCACCATCTGCTCCATGGAGAACCTGGACCCGGTGGGCGTCCATACCGGCGACTCTATCGTCATTGCCCCCACCCAGACGCTGGCCAACAAGGAGTATCAAATGCTCCGCACCGCCGCACTGGATATCATCTCCGCACTGGAGATTGAGGGCGGCTGCAACTGCCAGTTTGCCCTGAATCCCGACTCCTATGAGTACGCCGTCATCGAGGTCAACCCCCGTGTGTCCCGCTCCTCGGCGCTGGCCTCCAAGGCCACCGGCTATCCCATTGCAAAGGTAGCGGCCAAGATCGCTCTGGGCTACACGTTGGATGAGATCCCCAATGCGGTCACCGGCAAGACCACCGCCTGCTTCGAACCGACGCTGGACTACTGCGTCATGAAGCTGCCCCGTCTGCCCTTCGATAAGTTTACCACCGCCAGCCGACGGCTGGGCACCCAGATGAAGGCCACCGGTGAGGTCATGGCCATCGGCAACAGCTTTGCCAACGCCCTTTTGAAGGCCATCCGCTCTCTGGAGCTGAATGTCCACTCCCTGCGGCTCCCCAAGCTGCAGGCCATGAGCACCAAGCAGATCTGGGACAAGCTGTTTGACGTGGACGATGAGCGCATTTTTGTGGTAGCGGAAGCCCTCCGCCGGGGCATCTCTCCCGAGGAGATCAACCGCATTACAAAAATCGACATCTGGTTTATTGACCGCCTGAGCGTCATTATCGAGCTGGAGAATAAGCTCTCTCAGGGCGTGCCCGATGCCAAGCTGCTCCGCTTTGCGAAAGAGGTGGGCTTTGCCGACTCCTTTATCGCCGAGCTCTGCGGCGCCACCCGCATCGACATTCGGGAGCTGCGCCGGAAGTACGGTATTCAGCCCGCCTACAAGATGGTGGACACCTGCGCCGCCGAATTTGACGCCCAGACTCCCTATTACTACTCCACCTACGACACGGAGAACGAGTCCATTCCCACGGATAACGGCAAGCGGAAGGTGCTTGTCCTCGGCTCCGGCCCCATCCGCATCGGTCAGGGCATTGAGTTTGACTACTGCTCCGTCCACTCTGTCTGGGCGCTGAAAAAACTGGGTTGTGAGACCATCATCGTCAATAACAACCCGGAGACCGTCTCCACCGACTTCGACATTGCCGACCGCCTCTATTTCGAGCCGCTGACGCCGGAGGACGTGGAGCACATCGTAGAGCTGGAAAAGCCCTGGGGCGCCGTCGTCCAGTTTGGCGGCCAGACCGCCATCAAGCTGGCGAAAACGCTGGCGGATATGGGACTGCCGATCCTCGGCACCAGCGCCGACGGCGTGGACGCCGCGGAAGACCGGGAGCGGTTTGACGAGATCCTGAATCTCTGCCAGATTCCCCGTGCCGCCGGCAAGACCATCTTCACCACCGAGGAGGCCATTGCTGCCGCCAATGAGGTCGGCTACCCCGTTCTGGTGCGTCCCAGCTACGTGCTGGGCGGTCAGGGCATGGAGATCGCCTACAATGACGACAATATCCGGGACTTCATGAAGATCATCAACCTGACCACGCAGGAGCATCCCATTCTGGTGGATAAGTACCTGATGGGCCGTGAGGTGGAGGTGGACGGCGTCTTTGACGGTGAGGACATCCTGATCCCCGGCGTCATGGAGCATGTGGAGCGAGCCGGTATCCACTCCGGTGACTCCATCTCCGTCTATCCGCCCCTGAATGTGGAGGAGCGACACAAGCAGACCATCCTCCGCTACACCAGAGATCTGGCAAAGCATCTGGGGGTCATCGGTCTCATCAATGTCCAGTTCATCATCTACCACGACGAAGTGTACATCATCGAGGCCAATCCCCGCTCCTCCCGTACCATTCCCTACATTTCCAAGGTGACGGGTGTGCCTATCATCGACCTTGCCACCAAGGTCATGCTGGGGGAGAAGCTGAAGGACCTGGGCTACGGTGTGGACATTTATCCCGAGGCAAGCTACTACGCCGTCAAGATGCCGGTATTCTCCTTTGAAAAGTTGACTGACGTGGATACCAACCTGGGTCCGGAGATGAAGTCCACCGGCGAGTGCCTGGGCTTGGCCAAGACCTTCCCCCAGGCGCTGCTGAAAGCCTTTAAGGGTGCCAATATGAAGGTGCCGAGAAAGGGCAGCAAGGTCATCCTCACCGTCAAGGATCAGGACAAGGAAGAAGTTGTCGGACTGGCCAGGGAGATGGTGGAGCTGGGCATGGAGCTCTACGCCACCCGTGGCACCCACGCCTATCTGTCCCAGCGGGGCATTCCCGTGAACTTTGTCCACCGCCTGGGCAACGCACACCCCAACATTGAGGACATGATCCAGTCCGGTGTGGTGGATATGATCCTGAACACCCCCCGCCGCACCCAGCGGGAGGACGGCGACGGCTGGAAGATCCGCCGCAGTGCGGTCGAGCATTCCGTCCTCTGCCTCACCAGCACCGACACCTGCCGGGCGATCCTCACTGCCCGCAAGGCCGGTCACAGCGACCAGATCACGCCGGTGGATATTACCACGATCTAAGAGATTGCATTTCAAAAAGGCTCGGCAGAAATGCCGAGCCTTTTCGCATATGATGATGCAGATTTCCCGTTATCTGCCCTCATCCACCGCTGGGCGCAGCCCAGTGGTGGATGAGGGGAAACGAATGATCGGCAACAAGTGTTCTGACTTTTCTCACACATACCCATAAAGCCCCCGCACACTGACCTCGCCGGAGGTGACCGTCTCCTCCCGACCGTCGGGGTACCGGACGATGAGGCCGAACTTATCGTCAATGCCGATGGCAGTGGCGATCTCCTCCCCGCCGGAACGGAGCAGCTTGACATCCTTGCCTACCGTCAGGCAGTCCCGGCGATACTGCTCCAAATAGGAGGCGTGATTTCCCGCCAACCAGTCCAGATAGACCTGATCCAGTGCGTTTAAGAGACACGCCGCCAGCCTGCCCCGGCGGACGGGATGCCCCACCGCCTGGGCAATCGACCCGGCGATCTCCTTCAATTCCTCCGGCCAGTCCTCCTCGGTTTGGTTCACATTGACGCCGATGCCGGTGACGATGTATTGAAGGGCGGCAGTCTCTCCCTCAATGGCCATCTCCGTCAGGATGCCGCAGACCTTGTGATCGTTCATGACGATGTCATTCGTCCACTTGATTTGAGGACGAACCCCGGTGGCTTCTTCAATCCCGTTGCAGACGGCCACGGCAACGTAGGCAGTCAGATTTACCGCCTCGGCAGGGGGGAGGTCAGGCCGGAGCAGGACGGAATAGTAAATGCCCTTGCCCTCGGGGGAGGCAAAGCTCCGACCCAGCCGCCCACGGCCCCCGGTCTGCTCGTCGGCCACAGCGGCAGCGCCGTCAGGGAGGGCGGCGGACTCCCGTTTCAGATAGTTGTTGGTGGAGTCGATGGTAGCAAAGACCTCTAAATGCCGTGCCACGTGGCGGGTATTCAAATAGGGCAAAATCTCCCCCTCCGTCAGCCGATCCGGGGAGCGGAGCAGCTTGTAGCCCCGGTTGGTCACCGAGTTAATCTCATAGCCTTCCTGCCGCAGGCCGTCAACGGCTTTTGAGATGGCTGCCCGGCTAATGCCCAGCTGACGGCTCATCTCCGCTCCGGAGAGATAGCCGTCCGACTGCTTTAAAAGCGTGAGAATTTTCTGCTTGCTCATGGAATCTGCCTCCCAAACCAACGTTCTGTTCCTTCATTGTACCACGCCGCCCCCAAATGGGAAAGAAATTTTCGGAGAGATGCGGAAATTTGCGGAGGAAACCGGGAACTGTCCCCGCTTCGACGGCATTTTTATCTCATACAACTTATAATTGCCTCATACTCGTACTTCGGGTATGGGGCAAATTTTTTTGAATCCTTTTACGAACGATACAGGGAGGGAACCGTATGCCAATGATATGCCGGGCGGTCGACGGCCGCAGCTGCTGGAAGCTGACCGGAGAGATCGATCACCACCGAGCCAGAGCGTTGACGGAGGAGCTGGAGCAGGAGATCGACCTGTGCCTGCCGGGGGCGCTGGAGCTGGACTTTTCCGGGGTGACCTTTATGGACTCCTCCGGCATCGCTCTGGTGCTCCGGGCAGGACGGCGCATGGCGGAGCTGGGCGGGACGCTGAGGCTCACTCATGTGCCGAAACAGGCTGCCCGTGTGCTGAAAATGGCCGGCATCCACCAGCGGGTGGAGATCGTCGAATGACAGACAGAGAGGAGGATACATATGAAAGCAAGCAACAGCGCAAAAATTGAATTTATCAGCCGCAGCGCCAACGAGGGCTTTGCCCGCTCCGCAGCGGCCTGCTTTGCCGCCCAGTTAGACCCGACGTTGGACGAGCTGGGTGACATCAAGACGGCGGTTTCCGAGGCGGTGACAAACGCCATCGTCCACGGCTATCCCAACGAGCTTGGCAAGGTGAGCCTGAAAATGCGGATGCTGCCGGATAACGTGTTTGAGATCGTGGTGCGGGATTGGGGCGTTGGCATCCCTGACGTGGAAAAGGCGCGCCAGCCCATGTACACCACCGGCGGCGAGGAGCGCAGCGGCATGGGCTTTACGATTATGGAGAGCTTTATGGACACCATGAAGGTGCGCTCTGTGCCCGGTCGGGGGACGACGGTCACCATGCGGAAAAAGATTGCGCTCCGGGCCAGTGTGCGATGACGCTGCGCAAAGGCCAGCTGCTGGCGGCGGCCCAGCAGGGCGACCGTGAGGCGAGAGAGGAGCTTCTGCGGGAGAACGACAAGCTGATCTGGAGCATCGTCCAGCGCTATGCCGGCCGGGGTGTGGAGACGGACGACCTGTTTCAGCTGGGCTGCATCGGCTTTCTCAAGGCGGTGGAGGGCTTTGATACGGAATATGGTACTCAATTTTCCACCTACGCCGTCCCCAAAATTGCCGGGGAGATCCGACGCTTTCTCCGGGATGACGGCACCGTCAAGGTCAGCCGCACGTTAAAGGAGCAGGCTGTTCGCATCCGTATGGCGAGGGAGAAGCTGTCAAACACGTTAGGGCGGGAGCCGTCCCTAAGTGAGCTGAGTCAGGAGACCGACCTCTCTCCGGAGGAGATCGCTGCGGCAGAGACCGCCGCCGGGCCAGTGGCCTCCCTCCAGAGCGAAAACGCAGACGGACTGACGCTGGAGTCGGCGCTGGGAGATGAGGGCATTGAGGGAGACATCGTAGAGTCCCTCGCCCTCCGTCAGGCGGTAAACCAGCTCCGGGAGCGGGAACGGCAGGTCATTTCCCTGCGGTATTTCCGGGGTTTGACTCAGGAGCGGACGGCAAAGATTTTGGGGGTCAGTCAGGTGCAGATCTCCCGCATCGAGCGGCGGGCGGTGGCTGAGCTACGAAAAAAGCTGGTATAGCAGGAAAACATGTGGTACAATGTTCCCCAACAGAGGAGGGAACCTCATGAGCTATACCACTGTAATTTTTGATATGGACGGCACGGTTTTGAATACGCTGGGCGATCTGACCGACGCTGTCAACGCCATGCGCCGGCATTTCGGTTTGGAACTTCATACCATCGAACAGGTGCGGCATAACGTGGGAAACGGCGTGGAGGTACTGATGGAGCGGAGCCTCCCGGAGGGGAGAGACGACCCTCGTTTTGACGAGGCGCTGGCCTTTTATCGTGCCTATTACGAGAGCCATGACCGGATCAAAACCGCCCCCTATCCCGGTATTCTGCCCCTTCTGGACGAGCTGAAAAAGCGGGGTATTACCATGGCAGTGGTCTCAAATAAACAGGACGCTGCGGTCAAGCCGCTGAGCCGCTATTTTTTCGGAGACCGGATGACCCTCTCCATGGGGCCGGTGCCGCCGCTGCGCCGCAAGCCGAACCCGGACATGGTCTGGGCGGCGGTGGAGCAGCTGGGCAAAAGGCGGGAGGAGTGCCTTTTCGTGGGAGACTCTGAGGTGGACATTGCCACGGCAAAAAACGCGGGACTTGTCTGCGCTGCCGTCACATGGGGCTTTCGGGAGCGGGAACTGCTGGAGGGTCTGAAACCTGACTATATGATTGACCGGCCGGAGGAGCTGCTGGATCTGCTGTAAATGATAATCCGCCGAAATGGTGCTCAGATGAGTGCTGTTTCGGCGGATTTTTGTAGAGTTTGGCTCTGGAAAGGGGACTGTGGGACGGGTATAATGAGTGTCGAAACGCAGGTGAATTTCATGTCAAAGCTACCTGTGCCGGAGCATATCCGGCACGCACTGAAAAACAATTCCATCGCCCTTGTGAAGTGGCTGATGCTCGGAATACTGATCGGCCTGACCATGGGCGTGATCGGCAGTCTCTTCCACCTGTCGCTGGAATGGGCGGGGGAGATGCGGGCGGCCTATCCGTGGCTCCTCTATCTGCTCCCTCTGGGCGGCCTTGCCATTGTAGGCGCCTACCGGCTGACCGGAATGTCGGACGACCGGGGGACAGAGATGGTGCTCAGCTCTATTCGCAGCGGCGAGCGGCTGCATCTCCGGACGGCGCCGCTGATCTTCTGCTCCACCGTTGTGACCCATCTTCTGGGCGGCAGCGCCGGACGGGAGGGAGCGGCCCTTCAACTGGGCGGCTCTGTCTCCAGCGCCATAGGGCGGTTCTTTCATCTGGACGAGCGGGACGAGCGGATCATGACCATGTGCGGCATGGCGGCGGGCTTTTCCGCCCTCTTTGGCACGCCCATCTCTGCCGCCATTTTTGCCATGGAGGTGGAGAGCGTTGGCGTCATGTACTATGCCGCCATCGTCCCATGCCTGCTTGCGTCCCTTCTGGCTCAGCGGGTGGCCCTGTTCTTCGGCATCGCGCCCACCGGCTTTCTTGTCACCGGCGCACCAGAACTGGACGCCGAGGCCATGATACCTGTCATTCTCATGGGCATCCTTTGCGGAATATTAGCCAATCTCTTCTGCCGCGTGCTGAGACTGGGCGGCAAGCTCTATGACAAAATCACGAAAAACCCGTGGCTTCGGGCAGCGCTGGGCGGCGGGATCATCATCGTTCTGACCCTCCTCTCTGGCACGAGAGACTATAACGGCGCCGGCATGGAGGTCATCCGTGGAGCGCTGGCGGGACAGGCAGTGCCGTACGCATTTGTGCTGAAAATGATTTTTACCGCCCTGACCTTGAACGCCGGATTTAAAGGCGGTGAGATCGTCCCGTCCTTTTTCGTGGGGGCGACCTTCGGCTGCGTGGCGGCGCCGCTGCTGGGACTCTCCCCCTCCTTCGGCGGGGCGGTTGCTATGATCGCTGTGTTCTGCGGCGTGACCAATGCGCCTATGACCTCCATCCTGCTGGGCTATGAGCTGTTCATCGGGGTGGGGATCGAGCCAATGGCGCTGATCGCTGCAATCAGCTATATGACCTCCGGCTATCACAGTCTGTACCACGAGCAGAAAATTCTCTATTCCAAGATCCGTCCCAAGTTCATCAACACCTTCTCCGGCGATGAGACGGAGGAATAAGGGGAGAGCCAGTAGATTGACAAAGGAGGAAAAGGAGGATATCCAAAGGA
The DNA here is from genome assembly GCA_902775105.1 of Oscillospiraceae bacterium. Taxonomy (GTDB): domain Bacteria; phylum Bacillota; class Clostridia; order Oscillospirales; family Oscillospiraceae; genus Onthomonas. The sequence continues at coordinate 28,852 of CACYLC010000006.1, read as the reverse complement.
GTCTGGACCGACTGGCAAAAGGCAGAACCACGATCACCATTGCCCACAGGCTTTCCACCATCCGCAAGGCGGATGAAATCATCGTCATCGACGAGGACGGGATCAGAGAGCGGGGCGATCATAAGACATTGCTCGCCAAAGACGGGCTTTGCGCAAAATATTATAAGATGCAGTTTGAAGGCTGGCGTGATCTATTGTGCCTTTGAAAAAACATCGAAAGGGAGACCGTCTGTTTCGGGCGGCCTCCCTTTGCCTTTTGGAATGGCTCTCTTTCTTTTGACAAGATGATGAGGAAAAGATATAATAAAAATAAAAGACAAAGGAAAGGCGGGGATGGGTGTGATTCGGATTGCCATCGTGGAAGACGAACAGCAGTGCGCGGTGAATCTGCGGCAGATGTTGGAGTGCTATCAACAGGAGCGCCGATGCGATCTCAGCATTGCCACCTTCACCGACGGGGAGCAGATCACCCGCAATTACCGCCCGGAGTATGACATCATTCTGATGGACGTTCAGATGCAGCTGATGGACGGCATGACAGCGGCGGAAATCATCCGAAAGCAGGATCCGGAGGTCATCCTGATTTTCATTACCAATATGGCTCAGTACGCCATTCGGGGCTATGCTGTGGACGCTCTGGACTATGTGCTCAAGCCGGTGTCTTATTTTGCCTTGTCCCAGCGGCTGGATCGGGCGATGGACCGTCTGGAGCGGTTGGAGCGGAACAAAACCAGCTACCTCTCCCTGCCGGTGAAGGGCGGCACGCAAAAGCTGGACATCTCACAGATTCGCTACATAGAGAGCCGAGGCCACACCCTGATCTTCCATATGAAGCGGGAAGAGATTCTCTCCGGCGGCACAATGACCGAGATGGAGAGGCAGCTGGCGGAATTTGGCTTTGCCCGCTGCAACAAGGGCTATCTGATCAATCTGGCCTATGTGGATGCCGTCCGGGACGGATGCGCCGTGGTGGGGGAGGATATGCTGCTCATCAGCCGGGGACGGAAGGCGGCCTTTTTGCAGCAGCTGACGGACTACATGGGCGGGCAGACGAAATGATACCGAATGTGTTTCCAACGATCCCCCGTATTTATACCGCACTGGCTCAGTGGCTCAGCTGTCTGACCTTTGTGCTGCTCTGCTACCGACAGCGGCGGTGGAAGGGGGCGACGCTGGTCTGGGGACTGATTCTGGGACTGATCGCCCTCAGTACGGAAATGGTGCTGACAGCGGGAGTTCCTGTGGCCTTTTGGATTCCCAGTATGCTGGGAGCCGCCGTCCTGATGTACGGCATCCTCTGGTTCTGCTGCGACATTGACTATGTCTCGCTGGGACACTGCTGTGCCTGGGCGTTTCTGGTCTCGGAGTTTGCTGCCTCCCTCAGCTGGCAGCTGTACTACTATTCCAACCGTTACTTTTCTGACGGACTGAGTGAGCTGCGGGTGCTGGTGACGACGCTGATCGTCTACGCACTGGCCTTTACGCTGAACTATCTGCTCCTGCGCACCCATATCCATGACGGGAAATACCTGCAGGCCGGCGTTCACCAGCTGATTTACGCACTCATTATCTGCATAGCTGCGTTCGCCATCAGCAATCTCAGCTTTGTCGCCGCCAATACCCCCTTTACCAGTTCCATCGATACGGCAATCTATAATATTCGCACGCTGGTGGATCTGGGAGGTCTGGCCTTTCTCTATGCCTTTAATGTCCAGCAACTGGAGATGAAGGCACGCTACGAGCGGGACGTCATTCAGAATGTGTTGGAGACCCAGTATGCCCAATATCGCCAATCCAAGGAAAGCATTGATCTGGTCAACCAGAAATATCACGACCTGAAGCATCAGATCGCTCTGCTTCGGGCAGAGACCGACCCGGAAACACGAAACCGCTGGCTGGACGAGATTGAGCGTGACATTGCCGTCTATGAGGCGCAGAATAACACGGGAAATGTGGCGTTGGACACCGTCCTCACCAGCCAGAGCCTTCGCTGTCACAGGGAAGGGATCAGCTTTACCTGCGTAGTAGACGGCACGCTGTTGAGCTTTATGACATCCATGGACATCTGCACCATCTTTGGAAATGCGCTGGATAACGCCGTTGAGGCGGTTTTACAGGTGGACGATCCGGAAAAGCGGCTGATCCACCTCTCTGTCTCCGCCCAGCGCTCCTTCCTCCTTATTCGGGTGGAGAACTATTTTGAAGGCGACCTGCGTATGGAAAACGGCCTCCCCAAAAGCTCCAAGGGGGACGACCGGTTCCATGGCTTCGGCGTCAAGAGTATCCGATACTCCGCCCAGCGCTATGGAGGAACGGTGAGCATTTCGACGGAAAATCACTGGTTTGATCTGAAGATCCTCATTCCGATAGACAGGAACTGAATACGGCTCTTTTAAGACCACTGTGTAGTGAAAACAGACAAAACTACACGGTGGTTTTTGACTGCCTGTTGGGCAGAATGCAGTTCGTGCTGGAAAAACAGCAGTTTATGCAAAAGGTGTTTTCAAAAAGTTTTCCCCATGCTATGCTCCAGATGCTTAGGAAAGCAATTATTCTATAAAGGGGAGGAAAACACTATGCTATCCATCAATATTGATGACGTGAAAAATGCGTTGTCCCTCGTTCAGAATTACCTGATTGCGTTTGGCGTGGTTCTGGTGATTGCCATCATTGCCATCATCGCTGTTCTCAAGCTCCCCAAGCCTGAGAAGAAGCTGATCCGGGGCGAAGCGGGCGTTGCCATTGTTCTGGCACTGCTGATCATCGTCAACCTGATCTGCACCGGGCCCATGTCCAACATGCTGGATCTGATCTCCGGCAGCGGCTCCATTGACGAGGCCACCTCTGCAGAGGCTACCGAACTGGTGGCTGAGATCACCCAGGAGGGCGTTGTCCTTGCCAAGAACGTGGACGGTATCCTGCCCGTGGTCTCCGGCTCCAAGCTGAACGTCTTTGGCTGGGCCTCCACCAATCCCTGTTACGGCGGAACCGGCTCCGGCGCCCTGAATGACGCATATCCCACCGTGGATCTGCTTGAGGGCCTCAAGAGAGCCGGCATCGAGACCAACACCGAACTGAGTCAGTTCTACGTGGACTACAAGGCTGACCGCCCCGGCGTTATGATGTGGGTTCAGGACTGGACGCTGCCTGAGCCCAATGTGAGCACCTATTCCGACAGCCTGATCAGTAACGCAAAGGCGTTCTCCGACACTGCCATGATCGTCATTACCCGCGTCGGCGGCGAGGGCGCAGACCTTCCCACCGATATGACCGCTGTTGTGGACGGCTCCTGGGCCACTGACGGCAGAGGCTCCGGCTACTATGCAGGTACCTATGATGATTCGCTGAATCAGGGCAATGACTGGGACGCAGGGGATCACTTCCTGCAGCTGTCCAACCGTGAGGAAGAGCTGGTCGAGCTTGTCACCTCCAACTTTGACAACGTCATTGTCGTCTACAATGGCGCAAACTCTTTCGAACTGGGCTGGGTCAACGACTATCCCCAGATCAAGGGTGTCCTCCTCTGCCCGGGCACCGGTCAGAGCGGCTTTGAGGGCTTCGGCCGTGTTGTCTCCGGCGCAGTGAACCCCTCCGGACGCACCGTGGATACTTACGTCACCAACCTGAAAAACGCCCCCTGGTGGAACAACTTCGGCGACTTCAAGTACACCAACATGAGCGAGTTTGATGCAGAAGGAACTATGTTTGATCCCGAAGGCGTCACAGCTTCCTTCGTCAACTACGTCGAGGGCATCTATGTTGGCTATAAGTTCTATGAGACTGCCGCCTCCGAGGGCCTCATCAACTACGAGGACGAAGTGGTCTATCCCTTCGGCTATGGCCTGAGCTACACCAGCTTTGACAAGACCATGAGCGACATTACCTCCGACGGTACCAACCTGAATTTCTCTGTCACCGTTACCAATACCGGCAATGTCGCCGGCAAGGATGTGGTGGAGATTTATTCTAACCCGCCCTACACCAACGGCGGTATTGAGAAGGCATCTGCCAACCTGCTGGACTTCGCCAAGACCTCTGAGCTGGCTGCCGGCGCTTCTGAGACCATCCAGTTTACCATTCCCGTGGAGCAGCTCGCTTCCTATGACGATAAGGGCGCCCGCTGCTATGTGCTGGAGGCGGGTGACTACGTCATCTCTGTCAATGCCGATTCCCACAATGTTCTCGACTCCAAAACCTATACCGTCGAGACCGCCGTTGTCTACGACGAGAGCAACAAGCGTGACAGCGATGATATTGCAGCCGTCAACCGGTTCGACTACGCTGCCGGCGAGATTACCTACCTGTCCCGTGCCGACGGCTTCGCCAACTTCGCTCAGGCCACTGCCGCTCCCGCCAGCTACGAGATGCCCGAGGCATCCAAGGCGTCCTTCTTCAACGCTGCTACCTATGTGACCGCAGAGGGCACCGCTACGGATGAGGATCCCAACGCAGCGCCCATCACTACCGGCGCAAAGAACGGCCTGACTTTGGCTGATGTCCGTGGCCTGGACTATGACGATCCCAAGTGGGATGAGCTGATGGATCAGCTGTCCATCGAGGATATGAACGCTCTGATCGGCTACGGCGGCTATCAGACCGCTGCCATCGAAAGCGTCGGCAAGGCCCGTACCAACGACTGCGACGGCCCCGCCTCCATCAACAACAACTTTACCGGCGTCGGCTCCGTCGGATTCCCCGCAGCAACCCTCATTGCCGCCACATGGAGCGACGATCTCGCCTATAAGTTCGGTGACAGCATCGGCACCATGGCAGACCAGATGGACACCTCCGGCTGGTACGGTCCTGCCATGAACATCCACCGCACTGCCTTTGCCGGCCGCAACTTTGAGTACTACTCCGAGGACGGACTGCTCTCCGGCTCCATCGCCGCCAACGCAATTTCCGGTGCTCAGGATCACGGCGTCTATGCCTATATGAAGCATTTTGCCCTGAACGATCAGGAGGGCAATCGTACCTCCATGCTCTGCACCTGGTCTACCGAGCAGGCCATCCGTGAGATTTATCTGAAGCCCTTTGAGATCTCCGTCAAGGAGTCCAACTGCCTGGCTGTCATGTCCTCCTTCAACTACATTGGCAACCGCTGGGCCGGCGGCACCAAAGAGCTGTGCCAGACCGTGCTCCGTGACGAGTGGGGCTTCCGCGGTTTCGTCGAGACCGACTACTTCGGTGTCTATGGCTATATGACCGCTGATCAGGGCGTCCGTAATGGCTCCGACCTGATGCTGGCTCCTATGGCCAACTCCAACAACGAGGTTCTGTTCACCCAAACCAACGGCGCTCAGCAGGCGATGCGTCAGTCCGCAAAGAACATCCTGTACGTCGTTGCCAACAGCCGTACCTATGATGCCGACAACGCAAATCAGGCAACTCCCATTTGGAAAACCATTCTGACTGTGGTCAATGTGGTGGCCTGCGCCCTGCTGATCCTGTGGGAAGTCCTGCTCATCAAGCATTACCTGCAGCGCAGGAAGTACAGCAAGAAATAAGCCAACCCGGTGCGTCAGCAGCCGGTGATCCCCCAATCCAGCTCCCCGGCTTACCGGGGGGCTGGGTGCCTGTCAAAGCTGCCCTGACGGAAAGGCAGTTTTGACAGACGGAATAAAAATCTGATGATAGAGAAAGGGAGGACCTTTATGCTGAAACATCAAGATGTGATCTCCAAAATGTCGCTGGAGCAGAAGTGCTACATTCTCTCCGGCAAGGACTTCTGGTCATCCCGAGCCTACCCGTCCGTAGGCATCCCGTCCATGACCCTCTCCGACGGCCCCCACGGCATCCGCAAGCAGGAGGGGGCGGGGGACCAGTTGGGTCTGAACGGCTCTGTCCCCGCCACCTGCTTCCCCACCGCCGCCACCATGGCAAACAGCTGGGATCCGGCTTTGGGCGAGGAGATGGGCAGCTATCTGGGCGAGGAGGCCGCTGCGCAGGATGTCTGCGTGCTCCTCGGCCCTGGCCTTAACATGAAGCGCAGCCCGCTCTGCGGCCGGAACTTCGAGTACTTTTCCGAGGATCCCTATCTGGCGGGCAAGATGGCGGCAGGCTACGTCCGGGGCATCCAGTCCAAGGGCGTCTCCGCCTGCCCGAAACATTTTGCGGCGAACAACACCGAGCTTCGCCGTCAGGCCTCCGACTCCATCATAGACGAGCGCACCTTCCGGGAGATCTACCTCACCGGCTTTGAGATCGTGGTCAAGGAGTCCGATCCCAAGAGCATCATGTCGTCTTATAATATGATCAACGGGGTCTATGCCAACGAGAACGAGCACCTGTTGCAGGAGATTCTGAGAGACGAGTGGGGCTTTAAGGGCTTCGTCGTCTCCGACTGGGGCGCATCCAACGATTACGTCGAGGGCGTCCGGGCGGGCTCCCATCTGGAGATGCCCACCTGCGGCGGAGACTCCGGCGACCAGCTCATCAAGGCGGTCAGGGAGGGCAGAATCTCCGAAGCATTGGTTGACAAACGGGTTGACGAGCTGCTGACAGTGGTATTTCCCACCAGAGCCGCCTGCGACAAGGCGAAGGGACAGAAGTTCGATGTGGAAGCGCACCACGCCATGGCCATGAAGGCCAGCGAGCAGTCCATCGTCCTGCTGAAAAACGAGGGGAATATCCTTCCTCTGGCAAAGGGTTCAAAAGTAGCCGTCATCGGCGAGTTTGCCCAGAAGGCCCGGTATCAGGGGGCAGGCTCCTCCGTGGTCAACTGCACCAAGCTGGATCACACCATGGACGTGATCGGCAGCTTCGATCTGGATGTCATCGGCTTTGAGGCTGGCTACCCCAGAGCAGGCAAGGGCGACCCGGAGATGCAGGCAAAGGCGGTAGAGCTGGCCAAAAAGGCGGACTATGTCCTCCTCTACATGGGTCTGGATGAAATTTCTGAGTCCGAAGGTCTGGATCGCGCTCATATGCGGCTGCCCCAGAGCCAGATCGACCTCTTAAATGCCATTGCGAAGGTCAACGAGAACATCATCGTGGCCATGTCCGCAGGTTCCGCCGTGGAGATGCCGTGGCTGGATCAGTGTAAGGCGCTGGTGCACGGCTACCTCTGCGGGCAGGCAGGCGCCTCCGCCGTCCTCAAGGTGATTCTGGGCGACGTAAACCCCTCCGGCAGGCTTTCGGAGACCTACCCCTTCTCCTATGACGATGTGCCCTCCGCTCCCTACTTCCCGGCGAAGGAGCGGACGGTGGAGTACCGGGAGGGTCTTTACATCGGCTATCGCTATTTCGAAACAGCGAAGGTTCCGGTCCTGTTCCCCTTCGGCTTTGGCCTCTCCTACACCACCTTTGAATACAGCAACTTGACCGTCACCGATCAGTCCGCGACCTTCACCCTGACCAACACCGGCGACCGGGACGGCGCCGAGGTGGCACAGCTCTATGTCAGCGCCAAGCGTCCCAATATCTATCGTCCGGCGAAAGAACTGAAGGGCTTTCAAAAAGTGTTTCTGAAGGCAGGGGAGAGCAAGGAAGTCACCATCCCGCTGGACGACAAGGCGTTCCGTTACTTCAATGTTATCACCAACCAGTTCGAGATCGACGGCGGCGAGTATGACATTCTGATCGGCGCATCCGTGGCCGACATCAGGCTTTCCGGAACCGTCACCGTCAAAGGAGCCGACGCTCCGCTGCCCTACCACATGAGTGAGCTGCCCAGCTATGAGGTGGGCGATATTCTAAATGTCTCCGACAAGGAGTTCACCAAACTTCTGGGGCATCCCATCCCGGACGGCCATTGGAGCGGGACTTTACAGATGAACGACGCCATCTGCCAGCTCTACTACGCAAAGAGCCTGAAAGCGAGGATCGTCTACAAGATCCTGACCTCTATGCTCAATAAGAGCATCAAAAAGGGCGAGCCGGATCTGAACATTACGTTTATCTACAATATGCCCTTCCGGGCCATCGGCAAGATGGCGGGCGGCATGGTGAGTCAGGAGATGTGCGAGGGGATTTTGACCATCGTCAACGGCCATGCCATCGCCTTCTTCAGGGGACTGGGCAAGATCATTGCCGGGTTCTTCCGGCAGAAAAAGCGCAACAGGGTTGCAGACTCTTTTAATTGATTGGACAGGAGGTATTCAGCAATGAATTTCTGGAACAAATTTGCGGAAAAGCACCCCGGAGCGGCAAAATGGATCCGTGAGGGCGGCCTGTTCGTCATTGTCAGCAATGTGGTGACAGTCATTAAATATTTCATTCTTCAGTTCCTGCCGGCAGCTTTCGCCGGACTGGGCGACGCCTCCTTTGGCTGGCCGGGCATTGATGTGACCCTGTTCGGCGAGACCTTCCAGTGGAACATTCTGGGCTACGATCAGGTGCACGGCGGTCTGGCATACTTTGTGGCCTACATCGTGGCGATGTTCTTAGGTGAGTGCATCAACTTCCCTATTCAGAAGAATCTGGTGTTCCGCAGCAAGGGCAATCTGGGCAAGCAAATCGTCTGGTATCTGATCGCCTTCTTTGTCATCACCTGTATTGTCAACTCCATCAACTGCATCTGGGTTGCTGTCGCAGGCATCTTCCTGCCGGATTTCATCTACAATATCGGCACAGTCGTTCTCAACGGCGGTGTCAGCATGGTCATCTTCTTCTTTGTCAACAAGATCATCTTCCCTTCAACAGAGGAGCAGAAGGCTGCCTGAACTTCATAAAAATGACTCCCGGTGCTCCACAGAGCATCGGGAGTTTTACAGTGACATGAGGGGTCAATCGCTGCCGCACAGCACATTCAGCACCGTCGCCGCAATGCTGCCTGCCACCGAGCTACCCCAGCCGCCGTTTTCCACCAGCACAACAAAGGCATAGGGATGGTCGGGATCGTCGATAAAGCCCACAAACCACGCATGAGGGGCGGCGTCAGAGCCGACTTCCGCAGTGCCGGACTTGGCGCATACCGGCAGATCGCCGAACTGACTCTGCCCGTAATGGTTGGTCACGTTGTTCCGCATCAGCGCCTTGACCGCCCGACAGGTGGAGGCCTTCCAGCCGATGGAGGAGGTGGAGGAGCTGATGAGCGCCGTCGGCAGTCCCAGATCACTGGTGACGGATTTTAAAAGGGTAGGCGTCTTGGCAGAACCCTCTCCGGCGATACAGCCCATGAGTACCAGCTCGGAGCAGGGATTGACCAGGTCGGTATACTGCCCCACGCCGGACCAGGCCAGAGAGCCGGCGTCGTTGGTGACGGTATAGCTGCCCTTGGCCGAATCAATGCCGCTCACCTTGATGGCATTCAGAAGTCCGGCGGATTTGGCGTATTTTTGCAGCGTCTCGCCCCCCAGCTCCAGAGCCAGCTGGGCGTAGGCGCAGTTGCAGGAGTTGGCCAGCGCCCCGGCCAGATCCTGCTCCCCGTGGACGGAAGGACAGGTGATCGTCGTGCCGCCAATTTCCATAGAACCGGTGCAGGTAAAAGAGAAGTCCTCCAGTGCGTTCAGATGGTCGATCGCCGCCGCCGTGGTCACCACCTTAAAGATGGAGCCGGGGGTAAAGGAGGCGGAGAGAAAGTGATTGAGATAAACTCCGTCATAGCGGCTGTCTCCCGCGTTGACGGCGGCCAGCACCGCCTCAGAATCGTAGGGGTCAAAGGTGGGGGAGGAGACCATACAGAGGATCTCTCCGGTATTGTAGTTGTAGACAGCCACCGTGCCCTGCCGTCCGTCCAACGCCTGATAGGCGGCGGCGTTCAACTGGGCGTCAATGGTGAGGGCGACCCGATTGCCGCCGGTGCCTACGCCGGTGATGGGGTTATAGGAGGCCATATACTGCCGGAACAACAGCTTGGCGCCGGACATGATGTTGCCGTATTGGTCGCCTACGGCATGGAGGGTGGCAGTGCGGATCGTCCGGTCCTCGGCGTAGTCTCCCGTCTCTCCGTCATAGAGGAGCAGCCCGTTTCGGTCGGTAATACTGCCGGTTGCAATGCGGCCATTGGTGTAGAGGTGGGAGTTTGCGGAAAAAGAAGCCCATTCACTGCCTTTGACAAAGTACATTCCCAGCAGAATACAGATTCCTGCGGTGAGCAGCAGGGCGAAGAGGAGAACAAACCATGTGCGGCCTCGGAGCTTTCTCATGTTTCCTCCTCCTCTTCCCGGTGAATGGAGAGTTTTGCGGAAAATCCTGCCGGGTTCCACCGCCCGGTGGAACGGTTCGAGAGGTCGTCCGATGCGGGGGGAGGGTCAAGCTCCGCCGGCCGGTCAGACGCCTTGCCCGGTTTCCGCTTGGGCAGACGGATGGCAATGCCTGCGTTTTGCCGGGTGTCGGAGGCCTTGATATAGGCAAGCAAACACCAACAGGCCATCATGCTGCTGCCGCCACAGGAGACAAAGGGCAGCGTCACACCGGTCAGCGGCAGCAGATCGGTGGAGCCAAAGACGTTAAGCATGGTCTGAACCACAAAGATCATGGCGGTGGCGCAGGCGGCAATGACGTAAAAGGAAGAGCGGCCGGTGGCGGCGGATTTTACCGTAAAGAGCGCCAGCAGGATGATGACTACCACAGCCAAAACGGCGATGATCAGTCCCAGCTCCTCTGCAATCACACCAAAGACCAGGTCGGTGTTGGCGGCGCCGATATGCTTGAGCCAGCCGTTACCCAGCCCCTGACCGAACAGCCCGCCACTGGCAAGGGCGGAGAGGGTTCGGGTCTGCTGATAGCCGAGGCCGGAGGTGTCCTCCCAGACGTGGCGATAGATGGCAAAGCGATTGGCCACATAAGGGCGGAAGTGGATGACAATAAAACCGGCAAATCCGGCGGCAGCGGTCATAAATGCGACAGAGGGCAGATCGCCGGAGCGGAGAAAGGCGATGGCGAGGAAGGCCACAAAGAAGATCAGCGCTGTGCCGAAATCGCTCATCAGCGCCAAACATCCCACGCAGTACGCGGAAAAAACCAGCGTAAAGATCAGGTTCCGCCGGGCAAACATCCGGTCAAGGGTAGTGGCGCCCACCAGAATAAAGACCACCTTCACCAGCTCCGAGGGCTGGAAGGAGATGGGACCGATGACCATCCAGTTCTTTGCGCCGAAAAGCCGCTGCCCCAGCAGGACATTGAAGGCCAACAGCGCCACGGCGGCGGCAGCGGCGGGCCAGCGGAGCTTTTTGGCAAAATCCAGATCCCGCAGCACGATAGAGAGGGCAAAAAAGAGGACAATGCCCAGTATCACAGTGAGCAGCTGCTTGTACAGCGTTGCCGGAGCGGAATCGGCGGTGACGGTGAGGCAGAGGCTGGTGAGGAAAAAGGCCAGCGTCTCGATCTCAAACCCGGTGCGCCGGAAGATACGGTAGATGATATAGACCCCCCACATGAGGGCGCAGAGGACGCCAAAGGAGGTATAGACCGACTGCTGATATTCCGCCTCCACCCCACGCCCCAGTTGGAGGCAGAGGATGGCCTGAAAGAGGGAGAGCATGATCAGCGTCACGCCGGGGGAAAAGACCTTGCCGGGGCGGGTGCGGGTTTTTGCCTGCTCCGCCTCCTCTGCCGGGGAGAGGGCCCGAAAGGTGAGCTGGGCAGCGCCAAGCGCAATGACGTCATCGTCAGAAACCCGTGTCGGCTCGGTGACCTCAGTGCCGCCCAGATAGACGCCGTTCTTGTTCCGCAGGGGATAGAGCGTCCAGATGCCCTTGTCGTCCCGGATGAGAGCGGCGTGGTTGCGGGAGACGGTGGGGTCGTTCAAAACGATGTCACACCGGCGGGAGCGGCCAAGGAGCACCTCCCAGTGGTGCATTACCTGATAATTCCCATCCGGGTCGGTGAGCCAGCCCCATGACTCTGTCTCTAATTTGCCCTGAAGCAGACTTCTGGCGCAGCGTACCACCACCAGCAGCGCAAGCAGAGGCAGCAGAAACCGGCAGACGACATCTAATGTGCCTACTGCCAGAGAGAGAAAGCTGCCTTCGGACCCAAAGGAAGAGAAAAGACGCTGGAGATCCGTCCAGAAGCCGGAGAAGAAGGATAAAATGGAATCCATGGCCGCAGGCACCTCCTTTCCGATGGAAGCGGGATGGATCGGGACAGAAAACTCCTCCATACCGTGAAATATGGAGGAGTGATAGACGAAACGAGGATATCAGTTGTCTGCGGCGTCCATAAAGCTGTCGTAAGCGTTCACCACTTCGTTGGTGGGACCGATCATGCGGATATCGCCGTCATGCAGCCAAATGACAGAGGTACAGAGTCTGCGAATGGTGTTGGAATCGTGGGAGACGATGACCACCGTCCGTGTCTTTTCGGAGATCAGCTCCATCATTTTATTGAAGCTCTTTTTCTTAAATTTGGCATCGCCCACAGAGAGTACCTCGTCCACCAGAATAATGTCCGTTTTCAAAATGGCGGAGATGGAGAAGCCCAGCTTGGACACCATGCCGCTGGAATAGGTACGAACCGGCTTTTCGATGAAATCACCCAGCTCAGAAAACTCAATGATCTCGTCGATCTGTTTATCAATCTGGGGCTTCGAAAAGCCCAGAAGCATGGCAGAGAGATAGATATTCTCCCGCCCGGAGAGCTGACGCAGAAAGCCCACGCCCAGAGCCAGCAGGGATACCGTGCTGCCGTGGAGATCTACAGTCCCCCGATCCGCCTCAAAGATGCCGGCAAGGATGCGCAGCAGCGTGGACTTGCCGCTGCCATTGCGGCCCACCAAGCCGACGATCTCTCCCTGTTTGATCTCAAAAGAGATGCCGTGCAGCGCCTCAAAGCGCTCCACACGTCCGGAACGCTTTCTGGACGGGGAGGAGGATGCCTGCTTCCGCCGGGAGACGGGCACGATGCTGCGATAGCTCAGATGAACATTTTCCGCCGTAATGGCCGCAGGCCGCTCGGCCAGTTTTGCTTCACTCATGGGCAGTTCCTTCTCAACATAAAATGATAAGTAACTATACCATGTCCGAACCAAAAATGCAAGGGAGCGAGACGGTGGATGAGGGAATACAGCAGAAAAACCGTCCCAGCCGGGGGTGAGAGCACCGGTTTTCGTAAGAATGTTTTATAGACTTTCCTCTGCGGGTATGATATGATAAATGCTGGAAAGTAGCGGGGAAAAGATCCCTTTTCCGGCACACGGAAGGGGAGAGACAACCTGTGAAACGAAGTATACTCGGCGTATCCGTACAGGATCTGACCATGGACGCCGCGGTCCGGCAGGGAATGAAGCTGCTGGAGACCCCCGGTGTACACCGGGGCTACACGCCAAATCCCAAGCTGCTCACCATGGCGTGGGAGGACAAGGCGCTCCGAGACATTTTGAACGGAGCGGATCTGTCCCTTCCCGACGGCGTGGGTGTGCTGATCGCCGCTCGTCTGACCGGGAAGCCCATGACCGAGCGGGTGGCCGGGGCGGACTACGCCGTTCAACTGGCCAGGGCGGCGGGAGAGCGGGGCAAGCGGCTCTATCTCCTCGGCGGAAAGCCCGGTGTGGCCCGGAGAGCCGGGGAGCGGCTGGTCAAAGACTGTCCCGGCCTCGTTTTAGCGGGGACGGCGGACGGCTATTTCCGGAGCGCGGAACAGGCGGCGGAGCGGATCAGAGCATCCAAAGCCGACTTGGTCTACGTCTGTCTCGGCTGCCCCAAGCAGGAGCGGTGGATTGCCCGGTACGGAGCACAGACCGACGCCCGGCTGCTGCTGGGACTGGGCGGCACACTGGATGTGCTCTCGGGAGACGTGAAGCGTGCGCCCAAGCCGGTACAAAAGCTGGGACTGGAATGGCTGTGGCGGACCGTGGGGCAGCCGGAGCGGATACGTGAGCTGTGGCGGCTGCCGGTGTTTCTGGCAGAGGCCGTGCTGCACGGAGGAAAGGGAGAATGGAGATGGCAGGAAAACTGATCGTCCTGGAGGGGACAGACGGGTCGGGCAAGTCCACCCAGTTTCGGCGCTTGAGCCGGCGCTTGCAGGAAGAGGGACAGCTCTTCCATCAGCTGGTCTTTCCCCGATATCAGGAGGAGTCCTCTGCTCTCATCCGGCTCTATCTGGCGGGAGAGTTTGGCAGTAAGCCGGGCGATGTGAACGCCTACGCTGCCTCCTCTTTTTATGCCGTAGATCGCTACGCCTCCTACCGGCAGGACTGGGGGAAATACTACGAGCAGGGTGGACTGATCCTCTCTGACCGCTATACCACCTCCAATGCCGTCCATCAGGGGAGCAAGCTGCCAGATGGCGAGCGGCCGGACTTTTTCCGCTGGCTCTATGAATATGAGTATGAGCAGTTGGGACTGCCGAGACCCGATCTGGTCTGCTATCTGGATATGCCCACCGGCCTGACCCTCTCCCTCCTGCGGGGGCGGGAGCAGGCGACGAACACCAAGGCGGACATCCACGAGCAGGACAGTGACTATCTGGCTCAATGCCGCCGGTGCGCCCAGGAGGCGGCAGATGTGCTGGGCTGGCGGAAAATCCCCTGTACCGATGGGGGGCAGCTGCGCAGTATTGAAGAGATCCATCAGGACATCTGGACGGCAGTTCAGATTGTGCTTAGTTAACATAATTGAGAGGAGCATTATAAACATGGTTTACATTCTGCTGGGAAACGGATTTGAGACGGTGGAGGCACTGGCGCCTGCCGATGTGATGCGCCGGGCGGGCATTGAGGTCGCTCTGGTGGGCATTGGCGGGAAGGAAGTGGTCTCCGGCCAGAACATCACGGTACAGGCAGATCTGACGCTGGATGAGGTAAATTTTGACGATCTGGAGCTTCTGATGCTCCCCGGCGGCCTGGGCGGCGTGGACGTCATCAGCAAGAGTATTCCCGCCGTCGCCCTCATCCAGAGAGCGGCCAATCAGGGACGCTGGGTGGCGGCCATCTGCGCTGCTCCCACGGTGCTGGCTCATTTGGGACTGCTGGATCGGAGAAACGCCACGGTGTACCCCGGCATGGAGGAGGAGATGTTCTCCGCCATCGTCAAGCGGGGAGAGAAGGTGGTCAGGGACGGCCGCATTATCACCGCCCAGGCGGCAGGCTCGTCCTTTGATTTCGGCCTCAAGCTGGTAGAGGTGCTCCGGGGCAGTGAGGCAGCGGAGCAGGTTCGCCATGCCGTCCACTACAACGACTGACGAAAAGGCCCGCCTCCGCCGGAGGATCCGGCATTTGGAGGGGGCCATGTCGCAAAGCGAGCGATTTGAGAGTGATGGAGTGCTTCTGCGCCGGTTTATGGAGCTGCCGCAGGTGGCAGAGAGCGAGACACTGCTCCTCTTCTGGGGCATGGGGGCGGAGCCGGATACCCACAGCATCTTTCAACCCCTGCTGAAAGAAGGAAAGGTGATCGGCCTGCCCAGGTGCCTGCCGGGGGGAGGGATGGAGTTCCGCCGCTACGAGGGGGAGGAGCATATCACCCTCCACCCCTACGGCATGCGGGAGCCGGATCTGTCCTGCCCGCTGATTCTGCCTCGAGCGGCAGATCTTGCCCTGATCCCCGCCATGTGCTATGATGAGACATGCCTCCGGCTGGGACGGGGCGGCGGATTTTACGACCGTTTTCTCGCCGGATTTTCCGGCCATACGGTGGGACTCTGCCGGGAGCGGCTGCTGCAGAAGCGGTGCCCTGCCCAGCCGCATGACCGGCAGGTCGAGCTGGTGCTGACCGAAGATCGGTCATTTCGACAAAATGTGACAGGATGAGCGCAAAAGCTCAGATGTCACTTAGTTGTTCCAGTTGCCCAGACCGAAGATGAGAATGATGATGATCAGGATGATCAGGAAAAAGCTGTTGTTGCAGCCGCAGCTGTTGTTATTGTTGTTGAAGCACTCCATGCAATTCACCTCGCTTTCGGTGGGGATCGCCCCACTGAGCTATTCTATGCCATAACCCTGTCCCCGGTGCGGGACGAAGGAGGGATTTTTATGTCGGACCAAGAGAAAAACCAACTGCCGGAGCAGAGCCGCAGGCAGGAAGAGACGGCAATCGTTCCGGACGTGACCGATGAAAGGATGCAGGAGGCGCCGCCGGTACATCAAGAACCTCCTGCCGTTCCCAGGCTCCGCCGGAGACGCAGGGCAAGAAGCGTGGGCGTCACCTTTTTGGTGGCAGTGCTTTACGTGGTGTGTGTCCTCTCCATCGCCTTTTTGCTGGCCACCTTCGGCTGGCGCTGGGCGGGAGACCTGCTGGCGCTGAACAAGGAACCCCTGACGGCCAGCGTCACCATTCAGGCGGGTGAGGGCGTAGACGAGGTGGCGGAGAAGCTCCATGACGCAGGCATGATCGACTACCCCTTCCTGTTCCAGGTCTTTGCCGGCTTTACCAACAAGGCGGATAAGATCTCCAGCGGTACCTACGAGCTGAACACCAACATGGATTACAGCGCCCTGCTTGCCAATATCAGCGCCTCCTCCAAGGCGAGAGAGACGGTGACCGTCACCATCCCGGAGGGCTACACCGTTCAGGAGATCTTCCAGCTGCTGGAATCTCAGGGCGCCTGCACGGTGGAGGAACTGGAGTATTCCGCCATGCACGATGAGTTTGACTACTCCTTCTTTGAGGGACTGGAGCGGGACGACCCCTATTGGATGGAGGGCTATCTCTTCCCGGATACCTACCAGTTCTACAAGGACGGAGATGCCAAGGTTGCCCTTTCCAAAATCATCTACAACTACTCTGTTAAGTTTGACTCGGAGATGAAAACCCGGGCGGAGCGCCTGGGCTATACCCAGCAGGAGATCATGGTTATCGCCTCCATTATTGAGAAGGAGACGGACGGTGAGGATCAGCGGGATATCGCCTCGGTTATCTATAACCGGCTCAATCCGGACAATACGGAGACACTGGGCAAGCTGCAGATGGACTCCACCATCCAATACGCTCTGGACGAGCGGAAGGAGAAGCTGACGGAGTCTGACCTTGCCATCGACAGCCCCTACAACACCTACCGCAACGCAGGCCTGCCCATTGGGCCGATTTGCAACCCCGGCACGGAGGCCATTGAGGCCGCCCTCTATCCCAACAGCACCACCTATTATTACTTCATTCTGGGAGATGACGGCGTGACTCATTTCTTCTCCAACTATACGGATTTCAACAACTACAGAAACGGTCTGCCGGTGAAGGAAGAGGAAGAATTTGAGTTTGACGACGACGAAGAAACCGTCGATTTTGACGTGACGAATCCCCAATGAGAACTGAGACGAAACGCCCTCTGCTGGAATTGCTGGCTCCGGCAGGGGATATGGAGCGGCTGAAAATGGCCGTGGCCTACGGTGCCGATGCTGTCTATCTCGCGGGGTCGGCGTTTGGTATGCGGGCTTTTGCCGGGAACTTTGACCGGGAGGAGCTGTATCAGGCGGTGGCCTACTGCAAAGCCAGAGGGGTGGACTGCCATGTGACCATTAACACCATGCCCCGGAACAACGAGGCCTGTGATCTTCCGGCGTGGCTGGAGGTGCTGGATGACGCCGGCGTCTCCGCTGTCATAGTGGCGGACTTGGGGGCCTTTACGCTTGCCGGGAAATACGCCCCCCACGTTCGGCGGCACATCTCCACTCAGGCCAGCATTTCCAACTACGAGACGGCCCGTGCGTGGCATGATCTGGGGGCCAGCCGGGTCATTCTGGCCAGAGAACTGAGTCTTTCCGAGGTGGCGGAGATCCGGGCGAAAACGTCTTCTGATTTGGAGATCGAGGCATTTGCCCACGGCGCCATGTGCGTCAGCTACTCCGGCCGTTGCCTGCTCTCCAACTACATGACAGGGCGTGACTCCAACCGGGGCGCCTGCGCCCAGCCTTGCCGCTATCAGTACCATCTGGTGGAGGAGAAACGGCCAGGGGAGTATTTCCCTGTCTTTGAGGACGAAAAGGGCACCTATATTATGAACAGCCGGGATATGTGTATGATCGACCATGTGAAAGAGCTGCACGATGTGGGGCTGAATTCCCTGAAAATTGAGGGAAGAGCGAAAAGTGCCTATTACGCAGCCATCGTCACCGGAGCCTATCGCCATGTCATCGACGATGTGAAGGCGGGGCGGCCTGTTGACCCCATCTGGCGGGACGAGGTGGAGAAGGTGAGCCACCGCCACTATTCCACCGGCTTTTGGTTCGGTCAGCCGGGGCAGTATTACGACGACGCCCGGTATCTCCGTAATTGGCAGGTCTGCGCCATCGTGGAAGATTGCGACGAGAGCGGCCTTGCCACCCTCAGCCTGCGCAATAAATTTAAGGCGGGGGACGAGGTGGAGATCGTCGGCCCGGACTGCAAGCCGGTGACGTTTGAGGCTCCTCTTATGACGGCAGAGGACGGGACGACGCTGGAAGAGCCGAGACACCCGGAGATGAAGTTCCAAATGCAGCTTCCCAAGCCGGTGCCGCCTCTGAGCATTTTACGGCACGCAGTGGATCTGAGCGGGACGTGAGGGATGCGCATTCGAGCAAAATTGGGGCGTAGGGGCGATTCACGAATCGTCTGCCGGTAACGGGCAAGCCGGATAAACACCGAGAGCCGTGAGCAACCGCTCACGGCTCTGAGACTGTCAAAGAACTCGCTGAAGATTTGGATCATAGAGCAGCGGGGGTGCGGAGGAGGGGGCAAAAAGCCCCCTTCGCGTTCAGTCAAAAGCGATTTTTAGAACTTTGTAGAAGTTCAAAAATCGCACTCAGCGTGGCAAAACACTGTTTGACACGCTGAGAGCCGTGAGCAACCGCTCACGGCTCTTTTATCGTCTCTATTATTTCCAGATAGGTGGGATAATCGTACAGCTGATTTAATACGTCCAATAACCCGTTGGTGGTCAGCCGCTGAGGCAGCGCCAGCCTGCGTTTCAATGCGTCCCGGCGCTGAGCGCTGTCCGGCCTGCCTGTCAGGCCGTCCCGAAAGAAATCCGCCTTGGTGATGGTTCGGCGGCGCTGGGCCTCCTCCGGGGACTCGTCCAGAAACGTCGCTCCTGCCCGGCGAAGCGCCGCTTCCAGCACGGCGGGAGGCATTCCTTCCACGCCCAGCTTGCCCTCCTTGCCCGGCTTTGCCTTGCGCCGCTCCTTGCCGTAGATGTCGGGGATATAGGCCTGCTTTAACTGCGACTGGGGAATGACACCCTTCAGATGGTTTCGAATGACGAAGCCTGCCCCGTCGCTGTCGGTCAGGACGATCAGCCCCTTCTCTCCGGCCAGACGGCGTAAGAGCGCCTTTTTTTCTCCGTCCTTAAAAATGCCAAAGCCGTCGGTGGGGATGATGAGGGTGTCCACCAGTTGGGAGAGGGTGTTCTTGTCATAGCGCCCCTCCACCACGATGACTTCTTTGATCCGCATCATCGGGCAGTGTCCTTTCCCAGTACGGCCAAACGGAGAAGCAGGTCGGTCAAAATGGCCTCTCCGTCGCCCCCCAGCTTCATCTCATAGTCCGCCTCCTGCACCAGCTGAACGGCCTTGCGGCACCACGGAAGGGGATAACGCCGGGCGGACTCGGACAGCTTTCGCACCTGCCAACTGCTCTTCATGCCCCAGAGCCCGGCCAGATAGCCGTCACCCTTGCGGTTTTCCAGAGAGAGTCTTGCGCTCCAAATCTGCCGGAGCTGACGTCCCACGGCAGCGAGAATGTAGATGGGGCTCTCTCCCATCCGGCAGAGCTGCCCCAAAAGCTCCATGGCCCTGTCGTAGTTGCGGCTGCCGATGGCATCGGTCATCTGAAAGGCTCTGGCGTCCAGTACCGGGTCACAGACGGCGTCAATGTCCTTTTTGGTGACGGACTTACCCGCGGCGTAGGCTCCCAGCTTGTCCAGCTCTCCGGAGAGATTGGTCATCAGCCCGCCGCAGAGAAAGGTGAGATACTCCGCCGTTGGGCTGTCAATGTCCTTGCCCCACTTCTGGTGGAGGCGGCGGCGAATCCAGTTGTTCAGATCGCTCTGTTCCTGGGCACGAAATTCTACGATCTGTGCCTTGGACTTTATTAGCTTGCCCAGCTTGGTGTTGGCGTTTGTCTTGAACTCCATGGTATCGTAGAGAAAGACAAGGCAGACGTAGTCCGGGAGATCCTGGAACATGGCTTGCAGCCTGTCCCGTCGCTCCTCATTTTTAAAGAGATCCCAGTCGTAGACCAGCACCAGACTGCGGTCGCTCATCATGGGGACGGCCTCCACTGCCTCGGAAAGGGTCTGAATGTCCAGATCTTTTCCCTGAAAAATGTGCAGATTAAAGGACTCCATGCCGTCCGCCACCGTCTTTTTCCGCAGCTCGGTCAGATAGTAGTCCCGCAGATAGTCCTCATCTCCGTAAAAGATATAGAGGTTGGCGGGGGATTCCCGCTTGAGGGCGGCTTTCAATTCCGAGAGGCCATCCGGGGCGGCGGTTTTTCTGGGGGGCACGGTTGTTCACCTTCTTTTGTGTTGTTTGAGGATAGTATAGCGGTTTTTGAGCGGGGGTGCAAGGAGATTTGCGGGTGAATAACGGACGGGCCATTCGTGAATGACCCCTACACCCCGATTTTTCGTAACCGCATGTAGGGGCGATTCCTGAATCGCCCGTTCACAATTTATCTGTTATGTGGATTAATCGTTTACCCCTTCTCCGGCCGCACAAACCCGCTCAAATCCTTCGCCACCTCGCCGGCGATGATCAGCCCCACCACCGAGGGGACAAAGGCGTTGCTCCCCGGCACCTGACGGCGCTGAGTGCACTTTCTTGCCGTACCCGGCGGGCAGATGCAGTGGGTGCGGCAACTGATGGCCATGTCGTCAATGGGAGTCAGGGGCGGCTCCTCGGAGTAGACCACCTTGAGATGCTGAATGCCCCGTTTTTTCAGCTCCCGCCGCATGACCCTCGCCAGCGGACAGACCGAGGTTTTCGAAATATCCGCCACCCGGAAGGCGGTGGGGTCCACCTTATTGCCCGCTCCCATGGAGCAGATAATGGGTGTCCCGGATTTCACCGCCTGCTCCACCAGCTCCAGTTTGCCGGTGACGGTGTCGATTGCGTCTACAATGTAGTCATACTGGGAAAAGTCAAACTGTTCGGCGGTATTGGGGGCGTAGAAGGTCTTGTAGGTGTGGACAACGGCCTTGGGGTTGATCTCCAAAATCCGTTCCTCCGCCACATCCACCTTATATTTTCCCACTGTCTTGCGGGTGGCAAAAATCTGCCGGTTCAGGTTGGTCAGGCACACACGGTCGTCGTCAATGAGATCCAGCTCACCCACGCCGCTGCGAGCCAGCGCCTCCGCCGTATAGCCGCCTACGCCGCCGATGCCGAAGATGGCAACTCTTGCGCCGTACAGCCGCTCCATGCCCTCGTGGCCAAAGATCAGCTCGGTTCTGGAAAATTGATTCAGCATTTCTCTCGCTCCAAATGATATAAATTACCCCTGCTTCAGGGTGGAGGCGTCCAGTGTCTCATTCATGCTGCCGGTACGGTAGCCCTTGAGATCCAACGTCACATAGGAAAAACCGAAGGACTTGAACTGGTCGTAGACCTGCCCCCGCACATCCTCCTGCAGCAGCAGGGGAAATTGGTCGGGAGTGATCTCAATCCGGGCGATCTTGCCGTGGATCCGAACCCGCACCTGCCGAAAGCCCAAGTCCAACAGAAGCTGCTCGGCCCGGTCTACCATGGAGAGCTTCTCCTCGCTGATGGTCTCGCCATAGACAAACCGGGAGGAGAGGCAGGCGAAAGACTGCTTGTCCCAGGTGGGAAGTCCCAGCTCCCTGGAGAGCGCCCGGACATCCGCCTTTGTGAGACCTGCCTTGCGCAGCGGACTGCGAATCCCCAGCTCTTTGACTGCAATCAGCCCGGGGCGGTAGTCCCCGTTGTCGTCCAGATTGGAGCCTTCGGCAACAAAAGCAATGTCCCGGTCCCCGGCGATGGCCAGAATCTTTTCAAACAGCTCCCGCTTGCAGAGGTAGCAGCGGTTGGTGGGATTGTGGCGGAACCCCTCAATGTCCAGCTCCTCGGACTGGCACAGCACATGGGTGATGCGGTTCTGCTCACAGAAGGCTTGCGCCTCTTTCTGCTCCCGCTCCGGGAAGGAGCAGGAGGTGGCGGTGACGGCAATTACCCTGTCTCTCAGCACATCGTGGGCGACCCGCAGCAAAAAGGTGGAGTCCACGCCACCGGAGAAGGCCACGGCCACGCTGCCCATTTCCCGTAAATCATCCTGTAATGCCTGATATTTTTCAGCCAGTGTACTCAATCCGCTTCCCCCGCTTATCAACATACTGGTTTCGTAGGTATATACTAGCACGAAGGGGCAGGGGTGTCAATAAAAGAACGGGCGGCTTGCGCCGCCCCTTTGGGTCAAGATCACTCATGGTAAGGGTCAAGAGAGAGGGCAGCAGAAGAATTTTCAACCCGCAAGGATCCCCGAACGCTTTGCATGAAGGGCGGCATAACTTGCGCAGATAGAGAAAACCGCAGAGGAACCTCAGTCCTCTGCGGTATAAAAGATGCGATAAAATCAGGCTTCTTCCAGCTTGAGGTCTCCCTCCTTGATCCAGCCCAGCTTGCGGCAAACCAGACCCAGCGCCCAGCAGATGACAGCGGGGAGGAGAAAGCAGATCAGGATCAGTCCCACCCAGTGCACGGGGGTGATGGCGATTCCATCGTTGACCCAGCCGGTGTAGACGCCGATGGGACCCACCAGACCGCAGGTCCCCATGCCGGAGGAGACAGCGGCGCCGTTCATCTCCAGATGGAACAGGCACGTGGCAATGGGGCCGGTAATGGCGGCGGTCACCGTGGGCGGGATCCAGATGCGGGGATTGCGGATGATATTGGGCATCTGGAGCATGGAGGTGCCGAGGCCCTGGCTCACCAGCCCGCCCCAGCGGTTCTCCCGGAAGCTCATGACGGCGAAGCCCACCATCTGAGCGCAGCAGCCCGCTATGGCGGCACCTCCGGCGAGGCCGGTGAGCCCCAGAGCGGCACAGATGGCGGCGGAGGAGATGGGCAGCGTCAGCGCAACGCCCACCACCACAGAGACGAGAATGCCCATAAAGAAGGGCTGCAGCTCAGTGGCCCACATGACGAGGTCGCCAAACCAGCTTGCGGCGGCGCCCAGTGCGGGAGCCAGCCATGCGGACAGGGCGATACCCACACCGATGGTGACCAGCGGTGTGACCAGAATGTCCACCTTGGTCTCCTTGGAAACGGCCTTGCCTATCTCGGAGGCGATGATCGCCACAAACAGCACTGCCAGAGGGCCACCGGCTCCGCCCAGTGCGTTGGAGGCAAAGCCCACCGTCACCAGAGAAAACAGCACCAGCGGCGGGCACTGCAATGCGTAGCCGATGGCAACCGCCATAGCGGGGCCGCTCATGGCGGAGGCAAGCCCGCCTACCGTGTATTCCGTACCCGCTACCGTTGCCACGGGGTTGGTCAGGAAGGGAATATGAAACTGGGTGCCGATGGTGTTGATGATCGTGCCGATGAGCAGCGAGGCAAACAGGCCGTTTGCCATGGCGGACAGGGCGTCGATGCCGTACCGTTTGGCGGAAATTTCGATGTTCTTTCTCTTCAGAAATGCTTTGAATCCATTCATTTCGTGCGCTCCTTTTTTCTTCACTTTAATACATCACCGTAAAATATGCATCTTAATTATTATAATACAGTGCCAAAACTTGTCAATTTCCAAAATGTGTGGACTTTTTGTGTGTTTTTTCCTGAAATAATGCAAATTGACGAAAAATACGGCGGAGGAAGGGGAGTATTGCATCCGGCACTGAGAAAAGCCGCATGCCTTGAGTTTTGACGTTTTGTATAGTATAATGCCCATAAAAAGATCATTTGACTGCATTAACCCGTATACAGTGCAGAAAAAGACAGGTCGTGACCCCATTTGAGCTGCAATACCTCCGAACAGCAGTACACCCGCATGACCCAGACCCCCGTCCAACGGCTGGTCGTCCGGCTCAGTATCCCCACCGTCATCAGTATGCTGGTCACCAACATCTATAATATGGTGGATACCGCCTTTGTCGGGAAATTGGGCAACAGCGCCAGCGGAGCGGTTGGCGTGGTCTTTGGATTTATGGCCATTTTGCAGGCGGTGGGTTTTCTTTTCGGACAGGGCTCGGGCAGCATCGCCTCCCGGCAGCTGGGACAGCGGGAGACAGAGGATGCCGGCGTCACTGCATCCACTGGCTTCTTCCTTGCCTTCGGCGCAGGAGTGGTCATTTCCGTCATCAGCCTGCTCTTCCTGCGGCCGCTGGTCCTGCTGCTGGGCAGCACTGAGACCATCGCCCCCTACGCCGAGGACTATATTCACTATATCCTGCTGGCAGCTCCCTTTATGACCTCCAGTCTGGTGCTGAACAATCTGCTCCGCTACGAGGGAAAGGCGGCGCTGGGCATGATTGGCCTGATGACGGGCAGCGTATTGAACATCTTTGGAGACGCCCTTTTCATGCTTCGGATGAACATGGGAGTCGCCGGAGCGGGACTCTCCACCGCCCTGTCGCAGACCGTCGGTTTCTGCATCCTCCTCAGCGTGTTCCTCATGGGGAAGACCCAGTGCAGGATCTCTGTCCGCTCCTTTTCCCGGAAATGGCGGAAAATTCTGGACATTGCGGCCACCGGCATGCCCAGCCTGCTGCGGCAGGGACTGGCCAGCCTCTCCACCGTTATCCTCAACGGACAGGCGGGGATCTACGGCGACGCCGCCATTGCCGCCATGAGTGTGGTCAGCCGCATTGTCATGTTCGTCTTTTCCATGGTCGTCGGCATTGGACAGGGCTTTCAGCCGGTCGGCGCCTTTAACTACGGCGCCCGAAAATACCGTCGGGTACGGGAGGCGTTTCGCTTCACCTTCCTGCTGGGGCAGGGAGTGCTTATCGTGCTGGCTACCTTTGTCCTGATTTGCTCCGGCAGCTGTATCCGGATCTTCCGGGATGACCCTGAAGTGATCGAAATCGGCACAAGGGCGCTGCGCCTTCAATGCCTTGCCATCTACTTCCTGCCCTTCAGTATGGTGCTGGAGATGCTGCTCCAGAGTACGGGACAGAAGCTCAGCGCATCCCTGCTCTCCGCCCTGCGAAGCGGACTCTTTCTTATCCCGGCGCTGCTCATTCTCGCTAAGCTCCGGGGACTTGCAGGCATTCAGGAGGCTCAGCCGCTGGCCTATGTGGCGTCCTTTGCCGTCTCGATCTTCTTTGCCCGTTGGTTTTTCCGTCGGCTTCCCACGGAAAATGAGGGAGAAGAGGCATCTTTATAGGAAATTTTTAGCATTTCTTTATATTTTATTCACGCAACCACGTCCAAATGTGTTATACTGATGGACGAAACAAAGAGAAAGGAGCGTATCCCTGTGTTTGATTTTTTCCGTGAGCTGAAAAAGCAGACTGCCCTCGGCGCAGTCATCACCATTGTGCTGGGTCTGGTTCTCATCCTTTTGCAGAGCTGGACGCTGAAAGCGCTGCTGTCCTTCATGGGCTGGGCCTTGGTTGTCATTGGCGCACTGTCCGTTTGGTTCTTTGTGGTCAACCGTGACGTCAGTTTGGATCTTGGCCTGATCGCCATTGGCATTGTCGAGCTGATTGCCGGCCTGTGGGTGGTTCGGCATCCCTACGGCACCATCAAGCTGCTGGCCACCGCCATTGGCATCCTGGTGCTGGTCCATGCGCTGCGCGATCTGCAGTACGCCTTTGACGCCTTTCGGGCCAACGCC
Organism: Oscillospiraceae bacterium; assembly: GCA_902775105.1. Taxonomy (GTDB): domain Bacteria; phylum Bacillota; class Clostridia; order Oscillospirales; family Oscillospiraceae; genus Onthomonas. The sequence continues at coordinate 3,269 of CACYLC010000006.1, read as the reverse complement.
CAGAACTGGTGGGTGGCCATTGTCACCGGCGGTATCACGCTGGTATTGGCACTGGTGATCCTGATCCGGCCATTTAGCCTGATCAACAAGATGCTGATTTTTGCCGGCGTATGCCTGATTATTGACGGTCTCAGCGATCTGTTGGTGGTGCGTCAGCTGGACAACTTCTAGGGAACCGCCGATTGAACCATCCGAGAGATTCAATCAGCGCTTCCCTAAGTCGAAACGCAAAGACAAAATATCAGAAAGGCGCATCACAGCGGCAGGAACCTGCGGCCGGATGCGCCTTTCCCGTGTATGCGCCCCGCAGAGCGGCCCAAAACAGGCGATTCTACGGAGCGTGGGTGGAATTTTCTCCGCAATTCAGGTAGCATAAACGTCGAAAGGAGGCGGGAAGCATGGATCAAATCAAAATCGGGAAATTCATCGCATCCATGCGAAAGGCGCGATCCATGACCCAGCGTCAGTTGGCCGACGAGCTGGGCATCAGCGACAAGACGGTATCCAAATGGGAGTGCGGAAACGGGATGCCTGAGGTGGCATTGATGCTCCCTCTGTGCGATGCGCTGCACATCAATGTGAACGAACTGCTCTCGGGCGAGCGGCTGGACGGCGCTGACTATCAAAAGAAAGCGGAGGAAAATATGATGGAGTTTGTGAAAGAAAGAGAAGAGAGCAAAAAGAAGATCATTCTGTCGCTGGTCGTGTGTGTACTCACCATTCTCTCCGGGGTAACGATTCTATTGGTTTCCGGCCTGTTTGAAATGAGCGCATGGCTGCGTGCCTTGCTGATTGCCATCGCTGTGATCGTGGTTGCGGGAGGTATCGGTGTCGCCTGCGTGTTGGATATGAGCGCCGGGACGTATGAATGCAGACAATGCGGAACAAGATTTGTGCCTTCTTCAGGTGCGTATATCGCCGGCCCGCATACCATCACGACAAGAAAGCTCAAGTGTCCGCATTGCGGGAAGGTCTCTTACTGCAAAAAGCGGCTCACACACTAAAAACAGCAGATGCCCGGGTCTTGCGACCCGGGCATTTTTTTACGATTCCGTCAGATACTCCATGGGATCCACCAGCTTTCCGTCCTTTTGAACGGCAAAGTGGAGCCATGCCCCTTCATTTTGTTCTCCATTGGCGGATTCGCCCACTGTGCCGATGACCTGTCCGGCCTCGACCCGGTCACCCTGAGCGACGGCTACCTCAGGATTCAGATTGCCGTAGACCGTCATCAGGCCATCCCCGTGGTTCAGCGTCACCGTGGTGCCCAGCAGAACGTCGTTGCTGATGGTGAGTACCTCGCCGTCCTTGGCGGCGTGCACCTCGTCGCCCAGATTGGCAGCCAGATCCACACCATTGTGGGTGCGCCAGTCGCCCAGCGCCGCATTGTAGGTCAGTTCGGTGTCGGAAAACGCAGCCACGGCCTCACCTTCCACGGGTGCAGTGAATGCGGCTGCGCCCGCTGTTTCCTGCACCGGCACCTCCGCCGCCGTCTCCTCGGCTGGTTCCTCTTCTGCTGCCTCAGAGGGGGCAGCAGGCTCTTCCACCGTGGCGGACGCCTCCTCGGCGGCGGATCCCTCATCGGGCTTCTGTGTTTCGGCGGACTGAGCCTGCTGTTCCGCCTCCCGCATAGCGTCGGTGATGTCCACCGTCACCTCGGGGGAGACAGGCTGGGTCTCCACCTGAACCTCCGCCGTGCCGGAGACCGGCTGCTGTACGGCGTCCAGACTGGAGCTTGCCAGATGGTAGAGATAGTAGCCGGAACCGCCGATGGCCATTACACACAGCAAAAGCACCATGTAAAAGCCTCTCCCCATCAGGAAGTCGCCGACCCGGCGCAAGAACGATTTTTTCTTCATGGTAAAAAACACCTCCAAAGCACAGTATGGACGGCTTCGGAGGTGGTTATTCACGGCTTTTCCGAATTTTGGGTATTCAGCCAGTCATTCAGTGCAGGGAGATTGTTGGCCACAAAGACATGAGGCCACCGGCTGAAGGCTTCCTTTGGCGTCGTACCGTTGCAGACGGCGGCAAAGTCCAGCCCTGACCGCTGAGCGGTTTCGGCGTCAATGACGGTGTCGCCCACAAAAAGAGCCTCTGACCGTTTCAGCCCCGCTTTCTCCAACGCCAGCAGAGCGGCATCGGGGGCAGGCTTGGGATGAGCCACATCTGAGCCTCCCACCACAAAGCTGACCCGGTCAGACAGCCCCTGATAGGCTAAAATCTCCTCAATGACGGAGCTGCGCTTGGTGCTGACGATCGCAACAGTGACGCCCGAGGCCTTCAGTTGATTCAGTAAATCCACCGCACCGGGAAAGAGTTTTGTCCCTTTCACCTGCAGTGGATTGGCCTTCTCCACATAGAGCCTGCGAAACTCCGCCTGATGGGCAGGTTTCCCGTCCGCGGAGAGGAGGGTATAGGCGTTCTCCAGCGTCATGCCAATGGTGTACCGCACCGCCTCATACTCCGGCTCCGGCAGCCCCAGACGAGCAAAGGCATAGCGGAACCCCGCCACGATACAGTCTGTGGCGTCGCCTAAGGTATAGTCGAAATCAAAAAAGATGGCTTTGTACGGTTGCAAATCGGATCACCTCTTTCTGAAACTATATCCGCAGGCTTCCACTTTGTCAAGTGTGCGCAAAAAAAGAACTGCCCGTCCGAAAAGGATGGTGGTTTTTTGCATTGACAGTAGTGTTAGAAGAATCTATAATAGTTAGCAAAAGCTAACACAAGGGATCTGGATGAGATCGGAGGAGACAGCTATGTTTCTGGAAATAGAAGGGATTCGTAAATCCTTTGGCGAGGGAGAGAACAAGGTAGAGGTGCTCAAGGGCATTGACCTGGGCATCGAAAAGGGGGAATTTTGCGTGCTGCTGGGCCCGTCCGGCTCGGGAAAGAGTACACTTTTAAACATCATCGGCGGCATTGACGGGGCGGATGCGGGCAATATTGTCATCGACGGCGAGCGGATGGCGGATATGTCCGAGCGCAAGCTGACCCAATACCGCCGGAAGCACCTGGGCTATATCTTCCAGATGTATAACCTGATTCCCAACCTGACGGTGCGGGAGAACATTGAGGTGGGCGTCTATCTGGGGGAGCATCCGTTGGAAGTGGACGAGCTGCTTCACACGCTGGGACTCTATGAGCATCAGAGAAAGCTGCCCAACCAGCTCTCCGGCGGCCAGCAGCAGCGGACGGCCATTGGAAGAGCCATTGTCAAGAATCCGGGCATCCTCCTCTGCGACGAGCCCACCGGCGCATTGGAT